>JAYEKN010000293.1:2179-7784 GCA_034661015.1 Candidatus Cloacimonadota bacterium | reverse complement strand
GGATTGGGGAAATTTTGTTCAAGAGCAAATTTGTTCAGTTCAGGTTCATTTCCGCTTGAATTCGGGTCATACAAGAAGGAACCATAGACGGATGTATTGCCATCAAACGTTACAACTTCCAACCAGTAGTAATATGTAACTCCAATGTTGGCGTCTGTATCATTAAAAGAATATTCTGTAGGTTCGTTAGAAGTTCCGGCACCCGGGATAAGTGCGGAATTTACCTGTTCTGCACTTGCAAAATCATCCGTTTCAGAACGATAGAGATTGAATCCGGAAACATCTTCTTCATAGGCGGTTGTCCAAGAAAGAGTAATTCCCGCAGTTCCGGAAGAAGCATTGAATTCGATCAGTTCTATCGGATTTATAACTCCGTTTATTCCGCAAATGGAAATATCATCAATATTCCAGCCGCTAAATTGCCAGCCACTGTCGGTTTCGCCCATTATCCAGCGGATAAATACAGTGGATTGATTATCTGCAATATCGGAAATATCGAGATCCATCTCTACCCAAGCATTATCCGTAATTTCTTCTTCATTTTCCCAAACCGTTATCCAATCCTGCCCATTGTTGCTAACGCGCACGTAAGCATGGTCATAAGTTGGTTGCTCCACATTGAGCCATCGCCAGAATTTCAGATGAACATTGAAAAGCCCGGAGCAGTCAATCGTCTCGCTGGTCAGGTTTTCTTCCGGCAAGTTATTCGGATAATCTCCATTAAGATTGTAGCCATAGACATTTTGACCTGTATATCCGCTGATTGGGTCTGGATTTCCATACGATCCACCTTGCCCGGTAGGTTGCCCAAATTCCCAATCACCCTCGGTATCCCACAACGGGTCAATATCAAGATTCCATTCATAAACGATTTCCGATTCGCCGATGATCAGAGTTACTGTCCTGATTTTTTCCGCAAAATCATCATCCGGTGTACTAAAGAAAATTGTGGAGCGATATACTCCTTGTTCCAAATAGAATGCGTTTTCGTTTATTTCTACAAAAATACTTGCGGTTTCGTTTGGTTCTAAAGTTCCTGCAGTTTCACCGGATACGGAAAGCCATTCGGCAGCGATATTATAATCCACAGTATAGGAAAGCGGAGTTACGTCTTTGTTTCTGATAACATAAGTGGTTGTGTCGGGGTCAAATGGACCGCCAACCGGACCTTCGGATTCAAAATTACTTTTGGGAGTAACCTCCATTCCTCTTTCGACAACGAGTGCTTTTATGCAGAAATTACCGGTTTCATCCCATTGAGGGTCATCGAACTCATAGTCGTAAAAATCATACCAAGTTCCTTGATCAAGATAATAACTTTCATCGGGATTTGCTGAGGAAGTAACGATTGTGCGGTAATTTGCCCCAAGCAGAACCGGAACATCGGAAGTTCTGTCAAAAGGTTGTCCACCAGCTGAAAGGCTTAGATAAACATAAAAATCATCGTCTTCATCCACTCCCACCGGAGTTTCGAGAGCGATTGTATAAAATCCGATATTAACTACAGAACCGGATTGTGAACTGAGTTCATTTGTCAGATTTCCGTTTTCAAAACCGCCGTATATTTTTATTTCATAATCCAATTCGTTTGCAGCCACGTAGAAGGAAACCGCATCAATGAGAGCATCACTTCCGACGGTGAATTTGTTAAATGCTGTGGTGCATTCTGCAAAAGTGTCTCGCCACCCGTGGTAATCGTAATAATAGATCGAATCTGCTTGCTGGGGTTCAACATTCTGAAAAGAGATTGCTCCCATAGTTGGGTCTTGGCAGCTGTGTTTGTCATAATATGAAATCCAGAAATAACCGTTATATCCCCAACCAGTGCCCCAACTGTTTTTTACGATCCACGCACCTGGTTCCGGTGCTTGAGTTACGCGGCTGTCATCCCAACCAACTATGGCGATGGCGTGGTTTGGCGGAGTGGGATTGCTGGGTGGTTGGTAATGCTCGTATTCACCATTCATAAATGCACCGTCGTAGCACATGCAAGTTCCCAAAACTCCATATTCCATAATTGCATTTTTAATTTCGTCAATATTTTCGAGGTTTTCACCTGCAACAAGCCATTTGACAATGCGAGGATAATAATAATGGTAGCTCGGTTCTCGTCTTTCCGGGGGATTGTTATAAGATTGTCCGTCAATGTCCCGAACCGCACCTTCTCCCCGCGAAAGATACGCAGAAGTTACGAGATAATCTCCCCCTTGGTGGACTACCAAACCATTTCCTGTGGGCGGATTGATGTCTTCATTGAAAAATTGATTGAACCCATTCCACCAATCAAGATGATATTCGGCAAGATTGGGTTCTCCTACTTCGCCGGCTGCTGTCCACGCTCCTGTGATCATCAAGTTTCCCTCAATGGCTGCCATGGCTCCGTGAGTCCAGCAAGTTCCTCCCTGCTGACTTTTCACGGTGGTTACATAATTTTCTCCGCCAACATCCCGAAGGTCAAACGTTGCGGGTGGGTCGGCAAGTAGGGATAGGAAAGATAACACTAAGGTTGTGAACAAGATAGTAATTTTTTTCATAATGTCTCCAGATATTTTTATTATAGCAATTTCTGCCGTTTAATTAAATAGGCAAAAAGTGCTTGTTCGTAATTTGTGCTCGTATTAATGGGCATGTAATCAATAAATGCGTTCCTGCATTTTCCTGTAAAGAAATTCTTCATATTATTGATTTTTTCCTTGTATAATTTTTTGATTTCCCAGGGATGAGTAATGATTTCTTCTCCGGTTTCCATATCCACAAAACGGGTTTTTTGTTTATATTGAAAATTCAGTTCCTGATCATCGAGAATGTGAAAAACCACTACCTCATGCTTGTGATGTCTGAAATGTTGCAAGCCGGATATAATTTCTTCGGGATCATCGAGCAAATCTGAGATCAAAATTATCAACCCGCGTTTTTTTATTCTTTCTGCGAGATTATGAAGAATTTTGGCAGTATTCGTTTTATTTTGCGGGGAAAGGGAGTCGAGCTCGTGAAAAATTGTGCTCAGGTGAGTTTTTGCTGAACGAGGAGGAATGTATTGCAGGATTTCATCGGCAAATGAGAGAAGCCCCACAGCATCTTGCTGGCTGATCATTAAATAGGATAAAGCGGATGCGAGCGTTTTTGCATACTCAAGTTTGTTGATTATTTGAGAGGAAAATCCCATTGATTTGCTACAATCAACTAAAATGTATGCCTTTAGATTTGTCTCTTCTTCATATTTTTTGATGAAATATCTATCGGATTTGCCATACACTTTCCAATCAATGTGCTTGATCGGGTCTCCTGGAAGATATTCCCGATGTTCAAGAAATTCTACACTGAATCCGTGGAAAGGCGATTTGTGCAAACCTGTGATAAATCCTTCAACAATTAGGCGGGCTCGCAGATCAAACCTATCTAACTTTGCGATAAATTCGGGATCAAAATATTTTTTTTTATTCATACTTTATTTTTTTGCCAACAGTTTTCGCTTTGCTTCACCTTGATAAAACAATGCACACTAATCTTCTCCAATATTTTTCCCTTCTCCCTTCTCCATTATTAATGCCCATTCGTGGCTTTCTTTTTTATTATCTTGCCGGAATACGACAGAATCATTTCCAAAAGAATTAATCCCAAAACAATCCAGAGGATGATTTTCCACAGTTCATAACCGTAACGAGAAGTTAGGATGTTTTTTTCCCAATTATTTTCATTGAGGAAATGAAGGTGATAATGATCATTATCGCTCTCATTTTCCAGATTATTAATTTTTTCGGCAGATAAAATTGTCAGATCACTTTCGGAACGAGGGGCGTTATATGATGAGATTTGGAAAATGCCATTCTCATTTGACAAAAAATAATGTCCCGGTACATCGGTATTCGTAAATTTTTCACCTGATTTTTGGACTTGCAAAGGGATAACCTGACCTGTTGGAGTTTTGCAATCCATAACTCCTGATTCGTTTATGTAAAATGAATTTCCGACCGTGTAACTATTTAATTGGCTTCTTTCTTTGCCGAGAAAATTTCCGATATTATAGAAAAGGACAGGAAAAATAGTATGATATCCGAGATTCGACCAAGAATTATCGAAGTCGAGAGAAGCAAGGAGCAATTTATCTTTGATAAGTAATAATGGTAAATCCAATGAAGTGCTGAGAAGTGGAGAAAATCCAGCGGCTTTTAACTCCCATAATTTTTTTAGGTGAACGGTTTCAAACATATTTTCAGTAAAAATTCCACAAATCGGATGGATTGAATTTATAAAATCGATTTTTCCGGGATGCTCTGAGATTTTGTTGTAAAATATATTTTTTTCATTCAACCATTTCTGCAGAGCAAAATTTATTTCAAGTTCTTTACCGGGGATGATCAATAAGGAACGGTCATTTTTAATCACTTTATCTGCGAAATGAGAAATTTTATCAGGAAAATTTTTGAGATTGTAAAGGATGAAAAGGCGGTTTTCCTCCAAAATATGCCAGGATACTTCTGAAGGAGAAATTTTTTGCCATGAATTATCTGTGATGAGATCGAGCACTGCTGATAATTGCGAAGAGATTTGCCCGGCGGAAATCACCACTATTTGGGGAATTTGTTTGCGTGAAAAATTAAAATAAAAGTGATTATCATTGGGAAGCAACTTATCTTTCACTTTGATAGAACCGAAATAAATATTTTCATTCTTTACATTCAGGTCAAATACAACATGCTTGCTCTGAAAAGGATTTAGGGAGATTACTTTTTCTGCATTTGTGATATTATTGAGCATCAAAGAGGCAATGACGTTTTCAATCGTCCTATTTGAATAATTTTTTATTTTTGCCCGAACTTGCGGTTTTGAACTCTTGGTTAGTAAACCGGGTATATACATCGCAGTTTGAACAGCAATATTGCTTTTATTTATTTTATTTTTAATAGGAATAACAAAAATATCTGTATTGAAATCTGAAATATACTTTTGCATATCTTTCCAAGCAATCGCCTGATTGTCGGTAACAACATATATTTCTTTATTAATCACATCAAGACGGTCAAGATGTTTTTCCGCTTCCGATATTGTTTTAAAAAGAGGAATCGGATTATCGGAGATCGAAACTTTTGAGATTATCTCTTTTGCATCATTATGATTTGTAAAAAAACTATTTCTTTTATTAAATCTCTCATCCGCAGAAAGTAACATGACTCGATCTTTATCGTTTAGCATATCCATTATATCAGTGGAAGTTTCTTTGGCATAATCAAGCAGAATTTTATCGTTTTGGAGATAATTCATACTGAAACTATTATCAAGAATCAACACAATCGCAGTAGTTGCATGAGAATTTGGGTTGGAGACAGGTAAAATGTTTTTTAGAACCGGTCGTGATAAAGCAAATATCAGAAGTAGAATGATTAATATTCGAATTATAAGCAGGATGATTTCCCGAAGTTTTATGATCTTTGCTTTATTTTGCTGAACTTCTTTGATAAATCGAAGGGAGCTGAAAAAAACTGTTTTTGGTCTGTGTTTGACGAAAAGATGGATAAGAATAGGAATAATACCTGCAAGCAAACCGACTAAAATTGCAGAGTTTAAAAATGAGAGATTAAACATTTATACTACGGTTGGAGGATTG
>JAYEKN010000293.1:0-2079 GCA_034661015.1 Candidatus Cloacimonadota bacterium | reverse complement strand
TAAATTCGGTAATTTTTATACAATTTTCCACCCATTTTTATGGCGGCATTTACCATTCTGGAATTATCTTCTAATATCCACGACATCTCACCGCGAGCACGTCCTTTTTTGAGTGCGTTTTTGATTGTTTCATAATACAAGGCTGCATCTATTCCCAGATTTTTATAAGCATCAATAATACCCAACGTAATCACTCTAACTTGATCAATCTTTTTTGAAGCAAGTAAAAGTTTTAGCCACCCAAACGGTAATAATTTTCCTCTGATTTTTATTAAAGCCTGATAAATGTCCGGCAGGGCGAGAGAAAAGGCAATATCTTTGCCATCTTTTACTACCAAATAGATAAGGTCAAAATCAACAATAGGTTTCAGATCTTTGGCAAGGTGATCAAATTCTGCTTTTGTCATGGGAACATATCCCCAGTTATGCTGCCAGGCTTTATTGTAAACGTCAAAAATTCTTGCCACCTCCTCTTTAAAATTTTTAGGATTTATTTTATGGATTACGAATTTGCCTCGTTTTCTGATCTTTTCCATCACACGTACAAATCTATCGGGAATTTTATTGTAATCAGCGTAAAAAGCATTTAGGTCTTTTGTTTTTGTAAATCCGAAATTTTCGATATGGTGCTGATAATATTCCGGATTATAAGTCATCATGACAAGTGGTGGTTCCGAAAAACCTTTCACAAGTAATCCGCATTCTTCATTGGTCGAAAAATTCATAGGTCCACGAATTGCATCTTTTCCTCTTTCCCGCACCCAATTACAAGCGGTTTCGAAAAGTGCGGTGGATACATCTTGGTTTGGGACGCATTCGTAAAAACCAAAAAATCCAATATTTTCATTGTGAGTTTCATTGTGTCTGGAATTAATATGAGCAACAATTCTTCCTGCGGGTTCACCGTCCTTGAAGGCAAGAAAAGGTTGAACTTCTGAAAATTCATAATAAGGATATTTCTCCCGATTGAATTTATCCTTCATTTGAGAAATTAGAGGTGGCACCCAATTGCTGTCGTTCTTATATATTTTCCAAGGCAATTTGATAAACTGCTTTAACTCCTTTTTGGATTTCACTGGTTTTATCTGAATTGTCATTTCAAACGCTCCTTGATTTTCTTGATACCAAAAAACTAATAATCCCTATACATATTGAAGTTAAAAAAAGGTATTTAACGTCAATTTTGGCGAATTTATTTGTTGCGAAGAAATAGTTCAAAATGTATGACAAAATGGGTGGTAGAATTACAATCATATATTTTGCGAATCGTAATTGTTTGAAGATGAAAATTACAAGTAAAGATAAAATAATAATGCACAAAGTGGATAAGGGTGCGAAATACAATAAAAAAGCGACATAAGTAATTTCTTCATGTCCCCCGATAAATTTATGGAGGATTGGGAAATAGTGCCCGATTATGAGCGCAAAACCGACCAAAAGAACTAATATGGGATATGATGGTAGGAGGAAATAACCTATTGCCCAAACGATGATGTAAACACGCACAAAGTCCATTACCCAAACGAGAATGCCGAGCAATTTGCTTACGGTTCGATAAACATTTCCGGCATCCGGAGTGAAATCACCGGATTTGTAGATGTCTATTTTGCGATAAATTTTGGAGAAAAAAGCTGCAAAAGAAAAAGAGCCTATTAAGTAACATACAATAATTAGAATTATTTCTTTTAAATAAATATTCATACTCCAACAAACACAAAAAGGAAAGAATGCCGTCAAGATTTTGACATTTATATTTGGAAAGTGGGGATTAAAAATTTAGCACTTGCCCCATTACTGAGGTTGAAGGGAAACCATCCGTATATACTTGGGGAAGTAAAAGACAATGTAATAAATAGATGACATTATATTGTGTTTTGTCGCAATTTTATGACACAAAACCGAAAAGTAAGATAAAATCCGAAACCTTGTCCCGAATGCTTTCGGGAGAAACCTCCGTAAAGTAGCATATCAAGTAAAATATATTCTTCATCCTTTTTACAACTCATCCCCTAACCCCTTCTCTTCAAAGAGAAGGGGAACTTTTATCTCCCTCTCCTCGATAGGAGAGGGTCGGGGTGA
>JAYEKN010000292.1:3331-7828 GCA_034661015.1 Candidatus Cloacimonadota bacterium | reverse complement strand
GGTAGTTCCTTATTTATAGATTGAAATCCTTTAGTTTCTTTTATTTCAATTGGGCCATCTCGAATACGACTTTTTTGTAGTTTCTTAAAATAGTTCTTTGTTTTAATGAGCAATAGATACTATATTTCATTTGATTTTATTTATATTCTAATTTATATTTTTTTATACCTGTAGGTGAGAAATAATATAGTATGTTATTTTTTTCATCAAAACAGATGTTATTTTCACCACCTTCGTAGGGAATAATTTTATGCTCACAAAGAGTATTCCCATCCTTGTCAAATATCAGGATATATCTTTCTAATTCCTTAGATTCTGCTAATTCACCCCAACCATTAGTTGTCAAAGCAAAGATTAGGTTTTGGGAATTATCCAGACTAACGAATGTATTTAGTCCCCAGATTTTTCTATCTCCTCGAACCTTTATCATTTTAGGTTTTGGCACTTTTTTCTTATAAAGAGATGGAGAGGAAAATGTTTTTAATACTCCATCTTCGTTGCAGAAATATAAATTAAATTTAGGATACTGTCTGGCAGCTACATATAATGGAGTTTTATCTTTTATTGACAAAATGAGAACTGCATTTTTTGTATTTTTTTCTAATTGCGAGCCTTTATTAGATACAAGGAACAAGCCTTTTACCAACTCTCTGGTATTCAAGTCAATTCTATCAACACAATAATCACTAATTGTATACTGGTAATTAGTTATGTATAAATAATCATCTGAAATAGATATTTTATAAGGTCGTATTTCCAACATTACTCGGTCAATTTCATGCAAGTCTTTATTATAAAAATTGATACAAAAATTATTTAAGTCAGCAATGTAGATTAAATCTCTTTTATTATCGTAAACAATATCAAATGGTGTATTAAATTCATTAGGTGCTTTGCCTTTCACCTTTTGAGTATATTTTATGTATTTTGAACCATTGGTAAATTCTGCTAATTTGAATACAATAATGGACAGTTCATAGCGAACTAACACATATATTGTACTGTCCTTATAGCATATAGAACCTGCGCGAGGAGTAAATGGGCAAATATTATTATCTGCATCAGTGTATTCCGAAATTTCTTCTAATAATTTCATGGTTACATTTCTTTCACTTTTATTTACATAAACTCTTCCTTTATCTGCTATGTCAAATAAGTTTTGATTAGACTTATCTGAACAATTTGTAGTAAAAATTAAAAAGAAAGCTAAACTTAAACTAGAATAAGCTGTAAGCTTTATGTAAGACATTTTAAATTCCTCCAGTTATATTTTTCTCATTTATAAAAATATTATGAATTTTAGTACCTTATGAAAATAGTACTGCTAAAATAAACGGCAATTGCTATTATACCCATAATTAAAAAAATTATTTTAGATTAATTCTCATAATAACGTCCGATTTTCTTCATACCTTCAATGACATTATAAAAAACAGGGATCAGGAATAGGGTGAAGAAGGTTGCTGTAAATAATCCGCCTACAGTAGCGTAAGCGAGGATGTTCCAAATATCTTCACCTGTGCTTTCGGTAGTATAGATAATAAACGGCATAAGCCCGAGAATTGTCGTGATACTTGTAATCAATATCGGTCTCAATCGTTCTGTCGCACCTTTAATAATGGCTTCATCCAATTTATTTTCATTTATGCGTATCTGATTTATCCGATTTATCATAATAATCGCATTATTTACTACGATCCCACAAAGCAGAATGGTGCCGATAAAAGCAGAGGAATCAAAAGTAAGATCAAACAACGCGAAGGTAAAGCTAACTCCCACGAATGCAAGCGGCAGGGTTAGCATTATCACAAACGGATTCAAATACGATTCGAACAATATTGCCAAAATAATATAAATCAGCACGAGGGTAAGACATAGAATAAAAATCACGCCGGGCGTATCCTTTATGAATTGGTTGAAACCGGCGAAATTATGTTCTTCTTTTGCAAAATGATAACCGGCGGGAAAATGGGTAAAATTCAAAGTAGTTTCTTCAAATTTTTCGAATAATTTATAAGGTCCGCGATACTCGTATTCAATTTGTAAGGTATATTCCTGATTTTTTCTCTTAATTCGATACGGAATTTTTATCAGCTCGATATTCGCTATTTCCTTTAATTTTAAATCCCTATTGCTGATTTTCAGCAAACTATTTTTCAAATCAAAAAGATTTATTTCCTTCTCCGGAGTTATACGAATATCATATTCATTATCCAACGTTGTGATAGTGCCGATCTTTCTTTTATTCAAAAGTGTGTAGATCTGTCCGAGAACTTGGGTAGTGCTCAAATTGTATTGAGAAATCAAATCCTTCTTTATTTCCACATTTAGTTGTTTGGTCTGCCTTCCATAATAACTGCCAATCCTAACAGTTGAAATTCGAGGATTTCGTTTTAATTTTTCCGCAAAGTTTTTTGCAATATCCATCAATTTCAAATAATTATAACCAGCGAGTGTAAAATTTTTATAGTAAATTCCGCCACCTCCGTAAAAAAGAGGTCCGAGTCCCCAAACTTGTACCCGAACTCCAGCATAATATTTACTCTGCACAACCAATTTTTCTCGTAACACATAAGGATAGGAAGTTTGCAAAACTTTTTCCGGAAAATATATTTTAATCCTTCCATATTTGGGAGAAATATAAGCATCGTAATATTTTAGTTTTTCTTGCGGTGCATCTGCGATTATTTTCTCAAAAGTCTTCACAATGTTATCTATGGTTTCAAGTTTACAATTCGATGGCGGATAGATTATTACGTTGATGTGATCCGGATAATTAAAATCAAAAAAACTGCCCTTATCCACATCGCTTATAAAAAGATGAAGAGCATATCCGAAAAGGGAAAGTCCGATAATTACAGGTATGGTTCGATGATTTAGGAAAAATCTTAAAATACTTTGGTAAACCGAAAAACGGTTTTTGCTATTATCTTTGGATTCACCCCACTCGACGCCCTCTTCAATGGAAAAAATTTTTAAGCAAATCGGGATAAAAGTCATGGAAACGATAATTGAAGATAGTAAGGCGATGCCCACTGTTACTGCAAAAGGGATAAGCAAAACCTGAATATCTTTTTGCAAATAGATGAACGGAATGAAAACGCAGATAGTCGTTAAGGTGGCAGCAATGATTGCCCAGCGGATTTCAGCTATAGCTTTTTTTATTGCTTCGAAATAAGAAAATTCCGTTTTAAGATATTTATGGGAATTTTCGTAAACCACAATAGCATTATCCACGAGAAGACCGAAAGCGAGTGCAAAGCCGCTTAGAGTAAAATAATTCAATGTTTGTCCGGTAAAATAGAGAACATTTATCGTGATAAGAACTTCGAAAAATATGGTAGTTATGACCACGAGAGCGGGTTTCCATTTCCGAAAAAAGAATAGCAACACAAGCAAAATAATTAGCACTGTAAAGACCATTCGAAAAGTGAGATTGTATAAATTCTCTTTCACCTCTTTCGAACTGTCCGTGAGAATTTGATATTGGATAGAAGAATATTCTTCTTGATGAAATATTTTCTCCATCTCATTTTTTACTTTTTTTGATAAAGCCAACACATTTGTTCCTGGCTCTTTATAAATATTTAATCGAACAACTTCATTGCCATTTAAGCGAAATAAGCTATTATTGCTTTCGGCGATATCCCAAGATATTTTACAAAGATCAGATAAACGATAAGTTTTATCGTTTTGGTATGATTTTACGGGTAATTTGCGAATTTGATTGAGAGAGGAAAATCCCGATTTTAAGAGAAGCGTAATATTTTGATTATTATTCTGCAATTCCCCGAGAGTGCAGATATCCCGAAAATTTTGTATTACCGGGATGATATCAAAGTTCACGGAAATACCGAGAGATTTTAGTAATTTTCTATTAAAAAATAATTTTACTTCTCTTTGGACAAGTCCGGTTAGTTGTACTCCCGATACACCTTTCATGTTTGATATTTTCGGTTTGATATCATCCTTAATAATTTTACACAGTTCAAATTTATCCAAATATTTGCTATAAAGACCATAAGAAAGTACTTCCTCTTGTTCGAATTCATCCGGCATATACGGCACGATTTGTGGATATTGCACCCCTTCGGGAAGTTCACCTTTTAATTGATACAAAATTTCGTTCACACGGGTATAGGCGAAATCCATGCGTGCTTTCGGAGAAAATTCCAGAGTGATTTGACTGTAACCTTCGTAAGAATATGAACTTATGTTTTGCAGGTCTTTTAAACCCGCAAGCTCGCTTTCCAAGACTGAAGTAATGTAAAATTCCACGTTTTCAGGAGAAGCTCCGCCCCAAGAAGTGCTAACGGAAATACGCGGGAAAGATGCTTCCGGAATTTTCTCGATTGGAATTTTATAGAGAGCGATAATTCCGGTTATCATTATCGCTATATAGATTAGCAAAATTCCTTTGACGTGTTTATCTATAAAATGTGCAAAAATTTTTATCTCCTAAAATAGTAAAACGGAGGACGGAGAAGGGAGAAGGGA
>JAYEKN010000292.1:0-3231 GCA_034661015.1 Candidatus Cloacimonadota bacterium | reverse complement strand
TTATTTTCTCTGTTCGAAGATCACATAAATCACCGGAATAATAATTAGCGTTAGAATGGTTGAAGCAAGCAGACCACTTATCACCGTAATAGCGAGCGGCTTAGTCAGTTCCGAGCCGGTTCCCATACCGATAGCAAGAGGTAAAAGTCCGAAAATCGTAGTCAGCGATGTCATAATAATGGGGCGAAATCTTTGACTCCCCGCTGTTTTTACAGCCGAAATAAGCTCGTAACCTTGCTCTCGCAGGCGTTTTATCGTATCCAATTTTACAATACTATCGTTCACCACGATCCCGATGAGAACCACACTTCCAATCAGGGACATAAGATTAATGCTGGTGCCGGTAAGAAGAAGTCCCCAAACTACCCCGATCAATGACAATGGAATAGTTAAAATAATCACAAACGGAAGGTAGAATGACTCGAACTGAACCCCGAGAATCATATACACGAGGAGGATAGACAGAATAAAAGCGAAGATCATACCGCTAAAATTTTCTTTTATTCTTTGATTTTCGCCGCCGATATCGTATTTGAAATTATTTTTATCAGATAATTTTTTCATAAGATCATCGACTTGATTGTAAGCAGCTTGGAATTTTGTATTTTTGGTAAGTTTGATAAAAATAGTTGCATTTTTCTGCTGTTCTTTTCTGTATAATTCTTCCGGTGAAAGATATTTATTCACTTTAATAAAATCCGAAACTGAATACATTTTTTGGTTGAAAACGATTTTTTGATTTAAGAATTCAGTCAAATCAAGATTGCGTTTTTGGGGTGATTGATCATAAGTTCGGATAATAATTTTTTTAATCTGGTTTCCATAAATGAGTTCATCGACTTGATAACCAAAATTCAGATCTTTTAATTTTTTTATAATATCATTTCGAGAAATAGAACCTTTTAGCTTTCGTAAAAGATTCTCTTTGAATTCGAGTTGGAATGCCGGCTTTGTTATTTGCAGATTGTTTTTAATTTCAGAAAACAGGTAATATTTTTTGTTAATTTTTGTTAGATTGGAAGACACCAGATCGGAGTTGAGTTTTAATTTTTGTAAATTATCAGCGTAAACATTTATTTCAATCGGATAATCACCAAAATCAAAAATATTTTGATAAACATTACCGGCAGATAAAACTGATATATCTGCGGTTACGAGAGATTCCAATTTATTTTTCAGATATAATTTTTTATTCTCAATATTTTTTATTGAGTTCGGCATTATAGATAAGATGAAATAACCCTTATGCTCAGCATTTTTTTTATATGAGATGAAGCCAGACTTGCTGTATTCTTTTCCCACATAAGTTTCGATATTTTTTATATATTTTTCTTTTTGGAGAAATTTCTCGATCTTAATCATTTTTTCCCGGGTTATCCCCAAGGGAGTTCCTGAAGATTGCTCCAATTCCACGCTTAATTTATCCGGCGTTAATTTTGGAATAAACCTGCGTGGGATAAAAGTTGCCGCCATAATTGAGGTTAGAAAAATGATTAGAATAATTATAATGGTTTTTTCTTTTTTCAACAGAGCATTATTCAGAATATTTTCATATTTGTATTTAACCTTAGCCAATTTTTTTTCATTCCATTCCCCAATAGGTTTTATGAAATTATCTACAGTTTGTTTTGTACGAGTTAAGGAATAATTAATCAAATAGCCCAAACTGCCGAATATGGTTTTTATGATAAATTTTATAAATTCTTTCGCAAACAAAAGCACCCGCCAAACAAAAAAGAATGGAAGTAATAATTTCAGTCTTGGTCGTTTATTTGTAAATGAAATTTTATTTCGTGAAGGAGTGTGAAAATTTTGCTGATTTACTTTTTTATTTAACAAAGTCGGCACCATAATTATGGAAATAACAAGGGAAGAGAGAAGAGCAAAAGTGATTGTGAGTGCCTGCTCTTTGAAAAAAATGCTGCTAACTCCCTGAAGATAAATGATCGGAAAGAAAACAGCAATCGTGGTAAAAGTTCCGGCACTAATCGAGAGCATAACCTCTTTTGTGCCTTGAATACAAGCGTCTTTTAGTTCCACGCCATTTTCTCTCAACCGTGTAATATTTTCAAGCACAATGATTGAGTTGTCAACCAGCAAACCGATTCCGATTGCCAAACCGCCCATAGAAAGAATATTTAGAGAAATGCCGAAAAAATAGAGCAGAATAAAAGTCGCTATGATTGAAAAAGGCATAGCGAATGCAATAGTGAGCGGCGGTTTTATACCTTTGAGAAAAAGGACAAGCACGAAGAAAGCTAATATTCCACCGATGAAAATCGACTGCACCACAGAGTTAATTGATCTGATAATTTGCCTTGAGTCGTCGTGCAGGAATTTTAATCTTATCTGCTCACCTTTCATTTCGGATTGGATTGTATTCCATTGATTAGCACATTTTTTCACTTTTTTACAAACTTCAACTGTATTTGCGTCGGAATTTTTGATAATATTCAAGACAATGCCGTCTTTACCATTAACCCTTGCAATAGTTTCTCTTACTTCCGATTGCTCATAAATTTCGCTGATATCTTTTAAATAAAATTTATCCCCGTTATCATTTTGAATAACGACATTTTCGATGTCCTGCTTGTTTTTCAGATTTTTCGGAAAGAGAACCGAATATTTATACCACCCGTCAATTATTTCGCCACCGGAATAATTGATATTGAGCTGTCGTATTTTATTTGCGATCATTTCGGGCGTAATATGATACATATATAATTTGTGAGGAGAGATGCGAATCACGATTTCTTTTTCCACAATTCCGGAAAGTTCGGCTTTTGCCACTCCGGTGAGCTGTTCGAATCGTTTTTTGAGAATATTTTTTCCGATTTCCGAAAGAGTATAAAGATCATTTGTTCCGGTGATAGCAAAACTAATTATCGGACTTTCCGACGGGTCAAAATTGAGGATATTCGGTCTGCCGGTATTTTCCGGTAAATTCCATTTTACTCTATCCAGCTTCTCGCGTGCTTTTAAGATAGCAAAATCTATATCGGTTTGCCAATAAAATTCTACAATGATTATTGATTTACCGGTTGAAGAAACGGATGAGATATTTTTTATACCTTCCAAACTGCTTAAACTCTCTTCGAGGGGGCGAGTTACAAGTTCTTCCACTTCTTCCGGAGCAGCATTTCCGTATTTGGTTTCCACAACAATTTTGGGAATGGAAATTTTCGGCAGCATTTCAACATTCAGCAAGGCAAGTGAGATTCCTCCCAAAAT
>JAYEKN010000291.1 GCA_034661015.1 Candidatus Cloacimonadota bacterium | reverse complement strand
ATTTTGATACTACGTAAACCATGTACATTTTTAATCTCCTTAATTAAAAGGTCATAAATACCAGCGAACTGGTTAAGTTTCCCTGAGTCGCTTGTGGGATTCGCAGGGTTTGGACTGGGAAAATCAATAATCAACAAAGTGCTACCCACAAGTATACCCTGTGGTCTAACCTAATCACTAATTACGACTCAAAATTGCTGCTTCTTGAGCGTAATTGATGTTTAAATTAGACCTCGTGCCTTATAAATTCAAATTTTGGGTTTTGCAAAAGATGAATGATGTTTTGTTTCGAACTTGTAAAACAATTATCAATACATATAACCTCATTGCCATTATTTAATAATTGCTCACAAAGATGAGAACCTAAAAACCCGCATCCTCCTGTTATAGCAATTTTTTTTGAAGATCCAATTGTTATTTTTTCAGTCATTAGTTTTGTCCATATTTAGAGAATTATTATATCTGCAATAATCTTTATCAGGATTTCAATGATGATTCAACTTTTTAAAAATAAATTGGTATTAACTATAGTACCGGTCAAATGACCTGATACCAAAATTCAACCTTAAATCCTTGCAGGACAAGGGTTTGAAGCCCAAAAAGAGTATCAAGTCATGTGACCCTCACTATAATGGACTGGTTTTTTGGTATTTTGCTATTTTCTACTTGTTGTGCTAATATTTATTTATGAAAAAGATCAAAACTAAAACACGCTGGCACAGACTGTTTGGAAAGCTTCTTGAGGAATTTGCTTACACCCATCGGCATAACCGTTATAACCGGCATACCCTAAAGGGCAGAAACTGGCCGGAGCATGGTCATTCTCATCGGTCACAATACCCTAAAAGGGCAGAAACCAAAATATGGGTCGAAGACGCGAAGCCAAGTCATGCGATTGCAGTACGTTGGACGGACTTTCATATAAATTTCCGGTTATGAATAATCCTCCGGAATCTGACATTCTGCTTTTAAGAAAAAATCAGGGAGATGGAAAAATATAATCATCCAAATGAAAAATGTAACCATCTGATATTTTAGCGTTATTTTTTTAAACTGGACAAGTATTAAATTCCCTCTCCCTCAGACTGAATGGTCAAAAGAACAACTTGCACTCCTGCCTGATGGTATCAGAGAGAGCAAGGCAGGCCATATATTGATTGAGTTTAAATACAGTGAGTCTGTTAACAAAAATGCGGGTTTGGTTCTAACGTCGGCCATATATCCTGATTGCAGGAACAACGGAGGGGTCAGGCTTAACAATTAATTGAAAATTGATAATTGATAATTGAAAATTCATAATTGAAAATTCATAATTGAAAATTCATAATTCATAATTCATAATTGATTTGTGTCGTTATCAAACCTTGAAGATAATTAACCAAAAAAGTCAAGATAATGACAATAACGAAAGCCCCCACCATCAAGTGGCCGAATATAGAACCAAGCCCAAAAATGCC
>JAYEKN010000290.1 GCA_034661015.1 Candidatus Cloacimonadota bacterium | reverse complement strand
AATCTGGGAACAAACCCAGCCACCTCGGTTTCAGCAATTATTTTCACGCCGGATGAATTTATTACGATCAATCAAAACGAATCTGATTATGGAAACATCGGCGGAAGCAGTTTTCAAACAAATTTTACAGATTTCAATATTTCAGTTTCAGAAAATTGCCCAGACGGTTACATCGCAGAAATTCTTGTCAATGTAATGAGCAATGAAAATAATTGGGAACTTTATTTCAATATTGAGTTGAATGCACCAATCATTGATTTGGAATCCGTCTTGGTAAATGACGGGCAGAATAGCATTTTAGACCCCGGTGAAACCGCAGAAATAGTATTACTTTTTGAGAATTCCGGAGGTGCAAGCGGATATGAAATCGGTACATTAATTTTCTTAAATGATCCTTATATCACTCTTAATTCATCTGAATTTTTTATCGGAGATATTGATGCGGGAAACATATCCTCCGGTATTTTTAATTTATCGGCTGCAACCAACGCTCCTGTCGGGCATATTGTAAATCTGGATTGGATTATTTCCGGCGAATTAAATTATAGCAATGAAGGCGATTTCTCTCTGACAATTTCTCAAATTCCTGTTCTAATTAATGAAGATTTTAACAGTTTTCCCCCTGATGGTTGGGAAATTACGTCCTCTTCAGGATCGTTTAATTGGGGCGGAAGTTATAGTAATCATGCCGGCAGTTCACCACCGGAAGCTCAATTTAGCTATTATCCTTCAACAACAGCTGTTCAAAGATTACAAATTCTACCTTTAAACACAGCTGGTTCAAGTACTTTAGAACTGGAATTTTCACACTCAATTAACAATTATACGGGTAATTATGAAATTCGACTGGAAACAACCGGCGATGGCAACACATGGAATACTGTAACAACATGGCCATCATCAAATTTACCAGCAACAACTGAGAATATTACGATTTCCACAAGTGATGTGGGCTCACCCACGTTTCAGTTTGCTTTCACTTTTGATGGGGATTCGTTTGGTATCAACCGATGGTCTATTGATGATGTTTTAATGGAAAATGGAAATTCTCAAAATTTGGGCTATTTTGCCGGAAATGTAAATCTGCTTGGAGGAAGCGGAAATGTGAAAGATGTAACCATTTTTGTGAACACTCAAACTGCTCACCCGAATCAAGATGGTGAATATATTATGCCACTCATTCCGGACTCGTATGATATTAGAGCAAGTTTATATGGATACCAAACAGAAATTATAACAAATCAGGAAGTTATTGCAAACCAAACCACAAATTGCAATTTTGAACTGGAACTTCTCAATATTCCCGCAAATTTAATTGCAAGTGTGTCCACAAATGATGTTACTCTGGAATGGGATGCTCCGACTGATTTTAGCGATGAATCTTTACCTTCTGTTCTAAAAGACGGTAATAAAAATCTCCGAAGCAATAAACAAAAACCCTCCGAAACAAATCGAAGTTT
>JAYEKN010000289.1 GCA_034661015.1 Candidatus Cloacimonadota bacterium | reverse complement strand
AATTATCAATTATCAATGTATTTGACTCTGTGATCAATCCTGCAAATTCCGGGGACACCATACTTAATTATTCCAGGGACAATCATTTTATTTTTTACTTTGAATTCGGGGAACACAATATTTATTTCTAACCAGAAAATGCACCGGATAAACCGGTGATTTTCATGTTAGCTCTTGAAACACATTAGGATATTCATAATAAATGAAGAATATGGTATACATTGAGTCATCAGTAATAAGTTATTTGACTTCCAGACCAAGCAGAGATGTTATTATTGCTGGAAGGCAGGCAGTCTCTCATGACTGGTGGGAAAATCATAGACATCGGTTTGATTTACGTATATCTATATTAGTAGAAGAAGAAATCAGCCAAGGTGATTTTGAAGCTGCAAAACTTCGTACCAATAAAATATCAGAGATAGAAAATTTGTCTATTTCGGATGAAGCAACAGAAATTGCAGAATTGCTATTATCACAAGGAGCTGTCCCAAAAGGAAGTGAAGAAGATGCATTACATATCGGAATTGCAGCAGCTCAAGGAGCTGACTATCTCCTTACATGGAACTTCAAGCATATTAATAATGCTGAAACCAAGAAAGCCATTATAGAATTAGTTGAATCTTGTGGATACATATGTCCACAACTATGTTCACCAGATGAACTCGGAGGTATTTCAAATGATTGATGATCCTATAGTCGAAAAAATTCGTTCATACAGAAAGAAACATGCTGAGAAATTTGGAAATAATTTAAAACTCATTGTAGAAGATTTAAGAAACAAAGAGAAAAAATCAAAACATATTTTCTCTAATCCTGGTCCAAAGTTACTATTAAAAAAGACTGGGAGCTAACCAGCACATGCACATGGATTCAAAAAAGCTCTTAAATTCTGGTGCCGGCAGGTACGGCCTTACTTTCAGCCCTTTTTTTGTAAATATTGAAGAAAAGGATTTTAAGTAATTTATGCATTCATCAAAGGATGCAATCTCTCCTTTATTTTGCAGGGGAATTTTTCAGCTGCCTCTTTCATGATTAAATTTTATGGTAAATTTTAATTTATATTAAATCTAAAAACAGAAATACTATTAAAGACAATCACTTAACAGAATGAATATTATACATTTTTATGCTTCTCTATAACCGGCATGGCCGGAGCATGGTCATTCTCATCGGCCACAACAAACAATGAAAGTCATGCGATTGCAGTACGTTGGACAGACTTTTATATAAAAATTTGGCATCTTTCATATCAGCATAAAAGTAGTTTACACTTTTTGGGAGAAATCCCCTTTAAACAGGGAATGGTTTCAGAAAGTGTAAGATACTTATGAAGGATGCCAAAAATTTCAGGAATGAATAATGAAGAAGATACAAAGTCCCCATGATAAATATGTTAAATTTAATCTGTCAATCAAAAGCAATGCTGTTGAGCTCTTTAAAAATTGTATTCCAGAGGATCTGCTCAAGCTTGCGGATTTTAATA
>JAYEKN010000288.1:1873-8052 GCA_034661015.1 Candidatus Cloacimonadota bacterium | reverse complement strand
TATTTTACCAACTTGAGATGCTACATAATCTATTTCGTCATTGTTAAATGTAAGAACATCAAAATGCAAATTGCCCTCACGTAAAATTGCCACAATTGGTTTTTCTAATTTTAAAAGAGCAAAAAATATTTTTTCAGGCGACTTGTCATTATCAGATTCAAAACACAATTTAACCGAAAAACTATCAATCTTTTTATAGGGAAGAGTTCCGCCGCCGCATTGTGCTCTGCTTTTAGCTATTTCAGATTTTATATTATGATTTTCAAATTTATTTTTTAATTTTATCGCACGACTTTCAATTTCATTTTGAGAGGTGGTCAGAATCTGAAATAATTTTATTTTAGAAAATAGATCTTCCTCGCGTAAATAATATCGGATTACCGTAGATAAAGCTGCAAGTGTTAATTTGCCTGTACGCAAGACACGCATAAGCGGGGATTTCGCCAGTTTTGAAATATATTTTTTCTTCCCAACGATTATACCTGCTTGCGGACCACCAAGTAATTTATCACCACTAAAACAGACAATATCTGCTCCCTGTTTTAAACACGATCGAATGTCCGGTTCATTTTCTAATTTGAGATTCTTTGGTCTTCGTAGCAAACCGGAACCGATGTCGTAGATGAAAATCAGATTGTGCTTTTTTGCCAACTTGGATAATTCCATTACAGATGCTTCTTCCGTAAAACCGGAGATAAAATAATTTGATTTGTGGGCTTTGAAAATGACTTTTGTGTTTTCTGTAATTGCCTTTTCATAATCGGATATTCGGGTTCTGTTTGTAGTACCTACCTCAACCATCTTTGCTCCACTGGTTACCATTATTTCCGGTATTCGAAAAGAACCACCAATTTCGATCAATTCCCCACGTGAAATTATCACTTCCTTCCCCTCCGCAAATGTCTTTAAAGAAAGAAAAATTCCGGCTGCATTGTTGTTCACAACAGCTGCGTCCTCTGCTCCTGTTACAAATTTGATTATGTTAGAAATATGATCATTCCGCTGACCTCTTTTTCCAATTTCAAGATCAAATTCTACATTAGAATATCCTTTAATGATTGGAGCAATCTCTTTCAGCACATCTTCACCCAAAGGAGCCCTACCCAAATTCGTATGCAAAACTATTCCGGTTGCGTTTATCACAGGTTTCAAAGAATTTTCACCAATCGAATGCACTACAGATAAAATTCGCTGATAGATTCTCGTTTGATTCCAGACTTTTCCCCCATTTGTAATGTTCGACCGCAATTCTTCGATAACTGATCGTACAGCGAATGTAACCAAATCAAGACCAAATTGGTTTGATAATTTTTGACATTTTTCCCAATCTAAAATTGTGTCAACACCCGGGATTTTTTTAAATTCTTCGTTTTTCATAATAAAATTGTTTCCAAAAATGGCCGAGAGGGCAGGAATCGAACCTGCCACGGACGGTATTATCCGCCCACTACTGGTTTTGAAGACCAGCCGGGACACCAGTCCCATCCTCCCAGCATAGTATGAAAATTTACTATCTGATCAACAATAGTTTACGGGTTTGTGCCTGTTCTATTCCAATCAATTTATAGAAATACACTCCACTCGTTACGGAACGGTTCATCTCATCTTTTCCGTTCCAAACAATAGAACCGGAATTTTCCAAATCAGAAAATATTTTTACCGGCTGACCAAGAATATTATAAATTCCTATCTTCAAATCATCTGCATAAGATGCCGGAATATTGTATTTTATCTCTGTAAAATCTTTAAACGGATTGGGAGAATTACTTTTTAAATATGATGCTGTATTCAGATTCGGTTTTTTGCTAATGGCTTGGTTTTCTGTTTGGAAGTTAAAATCCATAGAAACAGAATCCGGGACTGAGGGAGCACCAGCCGTGAAATTAATAGAAAGGGACCCTGTAGAAGTTACGTGAATATGCAAAACCAATGCAAGAGAATCTCCACTTTCAATAAGCACATCAAATGGCCAACCAGGCATATGACACAATCCCCCATCAACTTCACAATAAAGCCAATACCAGCCATCAGGGACAATCCCATTGCTCGTAGCAATCGTAAATGTATCTGTTTCACCGTTATTGATTATTGAAAAAGTTGGAGATTCATAGTCATAATCTTCACCAATATATGGATCTCCGATTATATTCGGATCAAATGGTACATCGAAAACAATATCTGCGATCAGAAAATTAACATTTAATACGATAATAAATAGAACTATGATTTTTTTCATTTTTCATCCTTTTCTGCAACTAAATTTTTCACGAATTGATTTATTCGTGTTAATTTGTGGCTAATTTTAAAATCTCGTTGTAAGTTCCAAACGGAGTCCTTCAAAAGGTGCTTGGTTTCTGCAGACACCGTTTCGGCAGACCAGCCCGCCTTTCTCTTTACCAACGAATAAATTTGCTTCTGTGCTATCCCATAGTTTGGCGGAAAATTCCACACCAACTTTTGGAGTTCCTTTTGTCAAATTTTCAAGTTCGGAAACTTGATGCGTAACCATAATTGAAGTAGAATAATCCTTGTAGCTTATATCAAACTGAAAAAGTGGCTCGTAATATTTTTCGTTCACCTTTTCCAAATGGTGTTCAATATCTTCATCTTCAATTTCACATCCCAATTTCAATAGTGCAGGTAGTTCGCCAAGAAAAAAATCAGCAGTAATTTGTGGCTTCGATTTACGCAACCAGGTATTTGCCAAACCTTCTTGATTTTCCCATCTGCGTTCAAGTTGTGAATATTCTGTCCGAAGAGAAATTGAGGAAAATTCATGATTGAATTCAGTATGAAAATCGCATTGACGAACATCATAATCGTGCGACCAGCCAACTGCATAATTAACCACAAACTCGTTGTCAAAATTTGGAACAAACCGGATAACCGACTGCAAACCTTCTTCATTTTTTCCCGGAATTGATGAATTCCCATATTTTGCGATAGGCTCACTACTATAATTTGCAGTTGGGAGATCACTTAAGCGATTATCGAAATCATCATAATTTTTGTATGCTTGCGTAAATGTAAATTTTCCGGCATAGATATTCAAATCAGTATAGAGGCCTGAACCATAATCAATTTTTCCGGAAATGTTGTGGTATTGCTTACTTTCTCCATATTCTGCTCGCAAGTCGAAAAGTTCTACAGAATATTCAAATCTTCCGGACAGAACTTCTCTAATATTATATTTATAAATGGTTCCGTCTTGAAATTGTTTTTCCGAGATAGCAGCCATTCCAACCGAAAGAGAATTCAACGGGGAGATATTTAAGTCAGCACCATTTACAATCTCATCTTTAGAAGCATCCATTTTACTTGGCAGCACTCCACAAAACGCCTGAAAATTCCATTTGTTAAATGATGTTCTGGCATAAAGTCCGTCAAGCTGCTTATCTTCATCGAGCACCTCATCGTCATAGGCATGAAAAATCATCCCTGAACCAATCACGCATTCAAAATTTCCACCGCGAACCATAAATTCATCTTGAGAATATTGAAGAAATCGGTCTGTCCATTCATAAGAAATATCAGAGGGAGTGATATTTTCCAAAGGTGAAAACTTTTCATATTTTGGGAAATTCCCTTCAAATTTCATCCCAAAGCGAAAGCTGTTATAATTAAGGTCGAACTGGAACTGATCGTGAAAATACTGATGGGTAGAGTCGGGAGCATTACGATAAATATATTCTGCCTGATTAACTCCGCTAATGTAAAAATCGGATGCTACTAATGAACCGGACAAAAAAAGGAGGGATAAAAAGAATGTGGTTAAGCAAATTTTTGCTCTCATTCATTCCCACTTTCAGATTTTGCTTCTTCCAACTTTGATTGTGATTTTTTCTTGCTGAGAGTATCTGACTTTGATGATTTTTGACTAATCCATTTTACTATTTCCGCTTCAAGTTGTTTTTCATCACCTCGCTTATAACCATCATGTTCAAAAATAATTTCACCTGCCGGATTGATCAAAATAGTGCGAGGTGGATTTGTAATATTGTAAAGATCGGTTACTTCTCCGTTTGAATCGAACAAGGTGATAAAGTCGAATTTATTAGATTTTATATATGCTTTTGCTTTGGAAATTGATCTCGGTCTATCAACATCTATGGCGATAACTTGAATATCCTCTCCGTATTTCGATTGAAGTTTGCTAAGATGAGGTAGTTCTTTTAGGCAGGGAACACACCAGGTTGCCCAGAAATCAAGGAGAACAAGTTTATTTGAAAAATCTGATAATTTTACAACTTCACCCTTCATATTCTGTAATTCAAATTTAGGAGCCTGCTGTTTTTCATTTGCTAACAGAGAAATCGCAAACAAAATTATTAGCGATAGAATAAATAGTTTTTTCATAATAATTCCTTAATATAGTTTTTCTTTGGTTGCAGTGTAAACTTTACACTCGTCCGAGTTATATGGTAATGTTCTGGTTTGAAGCCAGAATACAATTTCAGTTTTTTCCGGTAAATTTTCATCATGTTCAATTTCAAAATTTATTTCCCCTTCTGATGAAATAACTTCATATTCTTCCAAAGCAAAAATAACATTATGCAATCTGTCACCTGTATTATGGTAATAAAGTTCAGGTTCTTCGTTAATCAATGCTACCCGCAAAAAAAGGTCATCTGTTGAAATACTGTCTTCAATTTCATATTCAATTGAACCGAACGCACTTACAGAATCATGTTCAACGCTAATTACGTGCAGAAAAGCTAATGGATCTCCAGCCAAAATTTGCTGATACCTATTTTCAAATTCTTCAAGTTGGGCACCTTCTATTTTGTACGATCCTTGAAAAATTGCAGTTGGTTGATAAGTAATCCCATAATAATTTGCCATATCCATATAAATATTCATAGGCTCACCATAGCAATATTCTAAAAAAACAAATTGATCACCATGTTCTTGCCACATCTCTCGTAATTTGCTGCTTGCAGGAGAACAATTTCCGCATAGTTCAGAAGTCGCAAATTCCACAAATACGATTGTTTTAGTTGTATCTGCTGGCGGAGGATCTATATGATTTCCATAAAAAATATATGAGCCCCCATCAGTGATGAGAACATCTTGTAAGAATAAAGTATCTAAACAATTTGAAGATGCGATGTTTTTCACATAAATATTCCATTCAATTTCAAGTTCCTGTGTATAGTCTAAAAGTTCAGGTTGTAAGTAGATTGATTCCGGACCAAAGATATCCTCATAAAAATTTTGCATATCCTCTTTGGATTTAAGATTATTGCTGTAATCTTCGCTATAAAGACTCATAATTGGATTTAGGTTTTGGGCTGAACTCAGACTTAAAGAATCCGAATATTCTGCAAAAAATTTTTCTATTTTCCTATTTTTATCAACAACATCATTATTCAGCATATCGCAACCGATCAACAAAAGGATGATAACCGGTAGTAATACAAAGATTATTTTTTTCATTAAATTAAACTCCTTTTAAGTTGTTTCTAATTTTGGTTCCCTATAATAATAAAATCATTTCCTTCTTCTTGGGCAAAATCAACTATAGTGGTATCAGCAAAAGATGTAACTATCCGATATGTAAATTGATAATTTTCGCCGGAAACCATATCAGTTTCAACATCAACGCTGTCAGATACAAGTTCTGAAAATAAAGTTTGCATATCTTCTTTATTCATTCCATTATTCAGATAATCTTCGGAATAATACTGCATTATCGAACTAATATCATTAGAAACTAATCCATTGATAAGTGCTGAGGAGAAATTTCCGATAAAATCAATAAATCCGGAGTCATCTTCATCCGATTTATCACAAGATAATATCGAAAATATAATTATTAAAATTAATAACAAAACCCGTTTCATTTTCTTCCTTTCGTGTATTTTTTTTATCATCTTTCTTATGGAAGTAAAATAATTATTTTGCAATATTTTACATAAGGTTTGGATCACATTTTTTTACATATTCAAATAATTTTTTTGTAAAATCAGAGACAATAACAATTTTATCATAATCAATCGGCACATGGTTGATATATTGCAGAACAAGGAATTGCTTTTTATTTGACGGGAAAATTCCGGAAAAGGAAAAATCCATTGCTTCTAATTCTTTTACATATTGGGCAATTTCCGGTTTGCAAATATCGAGATAAATATTGATCGCTTCTATTTTTTTCTGGCACTATTTCTCTTTTTTAATGA
>JAYEKN010000288.1:0-1773 GCA_034661015.1 Candidatus Cloacimonadota bacterium | reverse complement strand
CTATTTAGGTGTAAGGATAACATAGGAGGGAAGTCCAACAATATTAAAATAATCAAGAATTTCTTTTGTTGGAGATCTTTGAAGATTCTCCGCAACATACTTTACCAGAATATAATCATCTAGTATTTCAACAACCTCTTCATCCCTATAGGTTGTGGCATCCATAACTATACAATTTTTGCACCAAGTAGCCCAGAAATCAATCAATACCGGTTTTCCTTCAATTTTCGCTTTTTTTAGTCCTTTTGAAAGAGAATAAATCCAAGGAAGATTAGATTCTTCATGGCTGACTTCAGTCTGTTCAAATGTTTTTGCATTACTCTTTATAATCTTTATTCCTGAGTAACCATAATAAATTGCGATAACAAATATAATAACGCCAAAAATATATTTAACCCAATCCATCCATCTGCCCGGTTTGGGAAGGAATGTGAGCCCCGCACCTGCAAATGGCCAAGGAATTGCCATTCCGGCACCAAGTAAAAACGGTAATAATAATCCGATGGAATTGCCTTTGGCATAAAGTGTTGTGGAATAGAGAATTACAGAAATCAAAACAGGAGCAATGCAAGCACCTGCAAGTATTGCGGCAACAACACCGAGAATAAAAACAGTTATAAATTTTCCTTTACTTTTTTTGCCTACTTTTCCGCTTCCGAATTTTGAAAAATCTATCGGAATAACATCAAACATAGCAAGAGCAAGAAACATAAAAACCGCTGCAATAATTATATTAAACACGGGAGAAGAATTAATTGCCCCGAACCTTGAACCTGTTAGCACAACAACAAGCCCAAGCGTTCCATAGGCTAACGTCATACCCAGTCCGTAAGTAGCGCCAATTAATAATCCCCTACCTTTCGATTCTGCTTGTGTTCCTGCTCCCAGTACAGCAATTGTAATTGGTATCATCGGGAGTACGCACGGTGTAAGATTTAGGGCAATACCACCAATTAAAATAAGAAGAATGATAAGCCACAATTTTTTACCGGAAAATGTGTTAGAATTCAAACTTCCGGAAGTTGCAGCTTCATCTAAAAAAGTGATAAATTCATCACTTTTTTTATATCCTCCGGTTATACCGGAAACTTCAAAATCATCCAATAATTTTTCTATCTCAGAAAAATTATTCTCGGCAGGAGATGATTTTATTGAATGATCAATTTTCTTCTGAGCAATTTGCTCCCCTCCTCCAGCATTTCCTATAGTAATGGGCATTACAAACTCAATTTCTTCAGGGAAAAAACAAGTGCCGATATCATCACAAAATTGATAACCCGCAAGTACTTTTATCTCTTGCTTTCCTGATTCAAAACCCTTTGATACTGTAAAATTCTGTGCGAGGGTAACTTGCCCATGATAAGCAATAATGCCATCAAGTTCTTCGCCGGCAGGATATTCAACTTCATAGAATTTAATTCCTTCCGCGCCTTCGGCTTCGATGAAAAAATAATCTTCCTGTTTGTTACAGTGCATTCCATCAGGAATTTCAAAAGTAACTTCAATTGTTCCGATTTCTCCTACTTTAACCTCTTGGGGAATTATTTTGCAAGATACTACATCATCATTCCCAAAAAGTAAAGTTGAGAGAATTATTGAGATAGAAATTAGCAATATGATAATCAACGATTTCTTCATTTATGCTCCATAATATTTTTTTATTTTTTTTCTGTTACTTCAATTTGTGTAAATTATTGTCAAATTTCTTGAATGTATATCCGGTGCATATCGCCCCTTGTATTAAACATATAAATAATAGTTACGAGTTGCGAG
>JAYEKN010000287.1 GCA_034661015.1 Candidatus Cloacimonadota bacterium | reverse complement strand
AAAATTGGAAAACTTAAGTCAATCCACCAGCCGGCGGATTAACTCAAGTTTTCCTTTGCAGTAACATCAATTGCTTGAATAATTTGTTTGTAGCCTGTACAACGGCAGAGATTGCCGGAAATAGCTGTTTTTATTTCAATTTCAGTAGGATTGGTTTTTTTTTGGAGCAGGGCAGTAGCACTCATTATCATCCCCGGAGTGCAGAATCCGCATTGAATTGCACCGTGCTTGATAAAATTTTTTTGTAAAGAAGAAAGTTCACCATTTTTTTCGACTCCTTCGATAGTGATAACTTCCTTGCCCTGAACTTGTCCTGCGAGCATCATGCAAGAGCAGATGGCTTTACCATCCACAATGACAGTGCAAGCACCACATTCGCCAACTCCACAACCTTCTTTTGTGCCGGTCAAACCAAAATCTTCTCGGATAACATCAAGAAGACGTTTGTTCGGTGAAACTGATTTCTTCACCTTTTTCCCATTTAGAGAAAAGCACAAAAGTATGTTTTTCATTTGATTCTAATCAATATATTCGTTCATTCTTTTAATTAGTTTTTTCTTTTTTACTACGCCAATAACTTGATCCATGACTTTGCCATCTTTAAATATCAAGGAAGCGGGAATATTCATAATTCCATATTGTGAAGCAATATTAGGTTGGTTTTGAACATCACAACGTCCAACAGCAATTTTATTTTCGTCCATCTCATTTTCAATTTGGTCCATTACAGGATGCATCATTTTACATGGGACACACCATTCTGCCCAAAAGTCAACCAGTATAACTTTTCCAGAATTGATAATATCCTGAATATTTTCGTGGGTTATATTTAGCATGATATTTATTCCTTTTTTTTTGTTTAATATTCGTTAAGCAGCGTGTTTATTTCGTAGGCAGTAATTGCCCCATCACCAGCAGCCGTAACAATTTGTCTTAGATTTTTATTACGAATATCACCGGCGGCATATACTTTGTCAATATTTGTTTGAAGTGTTTTTTCATCCGCATCAATAAATCCGTATTCTGTTAATTCGATTTGATTGTTTAACATTTCATTATTTGGTTTGATACCCACAAAAATGAAAATGCCGGTTGCTTTTAATTTGGATTCTGACTTTTCAAGGTTATTCCAGATAATGATGTGCTTATCTGAAAAATTATGAAAATTAATTTTTTGGACAGTTGAATTCCAAAGAATCTCTATTTTTTCATTATTTTTTGCACGGTCGCTCATAACTTTATCGGCTCTGAGTTTATTTCTGCGGTGGATGAGGTACACTTTTGAAGCATATTTTGAGAGATACATTGCTTCTGAAACAGCAGTGTTTCCACCTCCGACCACAGCAACCACTCTTTCTTTAAAGAAGGGAGCATCACAAGTTCCGCAGTATGAAACGCCTTTGCCACGGAATTCATCTTCTCCCGGAATGTTCAGTTTGCTCGGTGATGAGCCTGTGCAAATAATTGCCGTTTTTGCCGAGTATTCGCTTTCGTCATCTGTTTTGAATCTTTTCACTTCACCTTTTAGATCAACTTCAATAACGTTTTCACTAATGATTTCTAATCCGGCGATTTCAGCCTGTTTGTGCATCTTCTCCGACAACTCCAGACCGTTTATCGGTTTTTCAAATCCGGGATAATTTTCGATTGCCCAAGTATCTAACATGCTTCCGCCAAGGAGATACTGTTTTTCCAGAAGCAAGGTTTTCAACTTATAACGAGCTGCGTACAAACCGGCAGTAAGTCCGGCTGGTCCTCCGCCAAGTATAATTACATCATACATAATTTTGTCCTTTACTTAATTAATTTCCAATAGTCTATTTAATTTATTTAGATTGAAGCCAACAATGGGCCTGTTGTTTATCAAAATTACAGGAACACCCTGTTGACCGGTTCTGCGTTGTAGATCACGTGCTGCCGTGGCATCTTTTGACACATCTACTTCTTTAAATCTTACGTGGTTTCTTTTCATATAAACTTTTGCCTTTTTACACCACGAGCAATAGGGTGAAGTGAATAAGATCACCCGTTTATTTGCAATTTTATTTGCCATTCATTTTCCTTTAAATTTTTTCAAAAAAAGTTTTTTTGGGTACAAACATTGTCAATTTTTCTAAAGATAAAAATAAAAAAAATCCCTGCCCGAAAATTCGAGCAGGGATTTGATTATTGAAGATCTTATTTTATCTCTATTTTTTTCACTTCTTCAGTTTCTTTGGACTTTGGAAATGTAACTTTCAAAATACCTTTATCAAAATTCGCTGAGATATCTTTGTGAGCAATATTATTTGGAATAGTGAAAGAACGACTGAATTCTCCATAATAACGTTCTGTTCTGAAATAATTTTCTTCCTGAATGTCTTTATCTTTTTCAAATGTTCCTTTTACAGTGAGAGTGCTATTCTCAAGTTGTATTTCAATATTTTTTTTGGAGATGCCGGGTAATTCAAAATCCAAATGGATTTTATCCTTCTTTTCATAAATATCAACAGGGATTCTGTAGGTTGTGTTGTTTCTGAAGTGGTTAAAGAAATCATCTTCAAAGAATCGATCTGTAAAAGACCGGAAGGGCTGATACTTTACGATAGACATAATGTCTCCTTTCTAACTAATTGTTATTTAGTGAGTTGCGGGAAATGTTCCCGAACTTGCAATATAGTTTAGGCATTAGGTTTTCAATGTCAAGAAATATTTAGCACTCTAAACAGGTGAGTGCTAAAAAAGATTTTGACATTCACCTTTCAGCACATATATTCTTTAGAAACCTATCAAATATTAAGGAAATTAGGAAATTATGAATTTAAATAAATTTACGATAAAAGCCCAAGAAGCAGTAGAATCTGCGGTGCAACTTGCGGATAAATTTGAGCATCAGGAAATTTCCGTAGCCCACCTGATCGCTGTTTTGATTAAACAAAATGAATCAATCATTACCACTATTCTTAATAAGTTGGAGGTAAGCATTGATTCTATTTATCAGGATATCGAAAATATTCTGAATAAGAAACCGCAAATTTCAGGAAATGTCCAGCAACCGTATCTCTCTCAAGAATTGAATCGCGTTTTGGCTGCTGCCCAAAAGGAAGCGGATCGACTTCACGATGATTATTTGAGTACTGAGCATATTTTTCTCGCTTCTTTACATATTAAGAATGAAGTTTCTCCCATTTACAAGAAATATGGTGTGGACGAGAAAAACGTTTTGAAAATTTTAAAAGACATTCGGGGCAACCAGAGAATTACAGACCAGAATCCGGAAGCAAAGTATCAAGTTATGGAAAAATATGCTAGAAACCTTACTGATTTTGCCCGAAAAGGCAAACTTGATCCGGTAATTGGCAGAGACGAAGAGATTCGTTCCGTGATGCAAATATTATCCAGACGCAGAAAAAACAATCCTATTTTGATCGGTGAAGCCGGTGTAGGTAAAACTGCTATTGTGGAAGGATTAGCCGGTAGAATCGTGGAAAATGATGTGCCTGAAAACTTGAAGAATAAAGATGTTATGGAATTGGATATGGGAGCTTTGATTGCCGGAGCAAAATTTCGCGGTGAATTTGAAGACCGTTTAAAAGCCGTTCTCAAAGAAGTTAAGGCTGCAGAAGGGCAGATTATTTTATTCATTGATGAAATGCACACCGTTGTTGGTGCCGGTGCTGCTGAAGGGGCGATGGACGCTTCGAACTTGCTTAAACCCGCTCTTGCGAGAGGTGAATTGCACTGTATCGCAGCAACCACACTTAATGAATATCGGAAATATATCGAAAAAGATGCTGCTTTGGAAAGGCGTTTCCAACCGATTATGGTTTTCGAACCGGATGTAAATGACACAGTTTCCATCTTACGTGGAATCAAGGAGAAATATGAAGTTCATCACGGAGTGAAGATCAAAGATGCGGCAATAATTGCAGCTGCAAATCTGTCTGACAGATATATCTCCGATCGGTTTTTGCCGGATAAAGCCATTGACCTTATTGACGAAGCTTGTGCGAACATCCGAATCCAGATTGATAGTCTGCCAACCGAATTGGATGTTATAGAAAGAAAAATCAGGCAGTTGGAAATTGAAGAGCATTCTCTAAAGAAAGAAAAGGATAGGAAATCCAAAGAGAGGAAAAATGATATTCAGGAAAATCTGAAGGAGTTAAAGGAAAAAGGAAATCATATTCGGGTTCGTTGGCAGCATGAAAAAGAATTGATATCTCATGTTAGCGATGTCAAAAAGCAAATAGATGAAACGAAAACGGAGATGCGATTTTCCGAACGAAACGGGGATCTGGCTCGAACATCTGAACTGAAGTATGGAAAACTACGAGAACTTCAGGAAATTTTGAAAAAAAAGAACAGCAAGTTGGATGATTTACAGAAAAATAACAGAATCCTGAAAGAAGAAATTGATGAAAATGATATTGCAAATATTGTTTCAAAATGGACGCACATTCCCGTATCCAAGATGCTGGAGAGTGAAACTGAAAAACTCGTTCATCTTGAAGATGAGTTACATCAAAGAGTGGTAGGACAGGATGATGCAATTAGTGCTGTGGCAAATGCGATTCGAAGAAATCGGGTTGGAATTAGTCCCGAAGGAAGACCAATCGGAACTTTTTTGTTTCTTGGAGCAACTGGAGTTGGGAAAACAGAACTGGCAAAAACGCTGTCGAAAATTCTTTTCGATTCGGAAAAAGCATTGACCCGCATAGATATGTCCGAATATATGGAAAGGCATGCAGTCTCAAAACTCATCGGAGCTCCTCCCGGATATGTGGGATATGATGAAGGCGGAAATCTGACAGAAGCAGTGAGAAGGAAACCTTACAGCGTCATCCTCTTTGATGAAATCGAAAAAGCACATCCCGATGTTTTCAATATTCTTCTGCAAATAATGGATGATGGACGCTTAACGGACAGTAAAGGAAGAACGGTTGATTTCACAAACACAGTAATAATTATGACATCCAATATTGCGGTTGAAGAGGCTGTTTCGCCCACTAATGACATTCAAAAATCGCTTATAATGAATGCTTTGAAAGATTATTTTCGTCCGGAATTCTTGAATCGTATTGATGAGATTATCAAGTTTCATATTCTTTCGGCTGAAGATATGGGAAAAATATTTGACATCCAGTTCGATGATCTTCAAAAACGTTTATTTAAGAGGCATATTGATATTGCTATTTCTGACGGAGCAAAAAAGTATTTTGGAAAACAAGGATATGAACCTGAATTTGGAGCGAGACCTCTTAAAAGGCTAATTCAACGTGAAATTGAGAATAAACTTGCTCTGATTTTACTTGAAGAAACAAAGAACGAAAACGAAGATGATAAAAATTATCAAGTAAACATTGACATAAAAAATGGACATGTCGCGCTTTCGTAATAAATTAATAAGAAATATAAAAATTAATCAATAATGAAATAAAATCCATTAATTTCGGAGGAAAAATGGCAAAACAGTTAAAATTCGGGCATGATGCACGAGAAAGATTGAAGAAAGGTGTTGACCAATTAGCAGATGCTGTTAAGGTAACACTTGGTCCGAGAGGTAGAAATGTAGTTCTTGATAAGAGCCTTGGTGCTCCCACCATTACAAATGATGGCGTAACTATTGCAAAAGAAGTTGAACTAAAAGATAAGTATGAAAACATGGGTGCTCAGATGGTAAAAGAAGTTGCCACAAAAACCCATGATATTGCTGGAGATGGCACAACAACAGCCACACTTTTGGCTCAAGAAATCATTAATGAAGGCTTCAAACACGTAACTGCCGGTGTCAACCCAATGTTTATTAAACGTGGACTGATGAAAGCAAGCGAAGCTATCGTAAACAAAATCGAAGAGATGAGCAAACCGGTTAAAACATCTGAAGAAATCGAACAAATTGGAACAATCTCTGCGAACAATGATCCTGAAATCGGAAAAATGATCTCAGAAGCAATGGAATCTGTTGGTAACGAAGGCGTTATTAATGTCGAAGAATCCAAAACGATGAAAACCTATTTGGAAAAAGTGGAAGGTATGCAGTTCGATAGAGGATATCTTTCCCCTTATTTTGCAACGGATATGGACAAAATGGTTGCAGAATTAGAAGATGCTTATGTTCTTCTTCTTGATAAGAAAATTTCAGTAATGAAAGAACTTCTTCCAATTCTACAAGAAGTTTCCCAAACAGGAAAACCAATGTTCATAATCGCCGAAGATATCGAAGGTGAAGCACTTGCAACTCTTGTTGTGAATAAAATTCGTGGAACTTTGAATGTTTGTGGTGTGAAGTCACCCGGATTTGGTGATAGAAGAAAAGAAATGCTTCAGGATATCGCAATTCTTACAGGTGGAACAGTTATTTCGGAAGAAGTTGGGTTGAAATTGGAAAGTGTTACAATAAACGATCTTGGCAAAGCAAACAAAATTATCGTGGACAAAGATAACACAACAATCCGTGAAGGAAAAGGTAGCGAGGAAGATATAGATATTCGAATTAATCGCATTAAGAATCAGATAGAAGAAAGCGACTCTGATTATGATACTGAAAAACTGCAAGAAAGACTGGCAAAACTTGCCGGCGGTGTTGCTGTTTTAAATATTGGTGCTGCCACAGAAGTAGAAATGAAAGAGAAAAAACATCGTGTTGATGACGCTCTTCAGGCGACAAGAGCCGCCGTAGAAGAAGGAATTATAATCGGTGGTGGAGTTGCGTTATTGCAATGTGCAAAAATTCTTGATGAATTGCATCTTGATGAAGAGGAAGAACAAATTGGTGTTCAAATCCTTAAAAATTCTTTGTCAAAACCGCTTTATCAAATTGCAAAGAATGCGGGATTACCAGGCGATGTTATTGTTGAAAAGCTAAAAGACAACAAAGATATTGATCTTGGCTATAACGCAGCAACGCGAAAATATTCCAATCTGATGAAAGACGGTGTTATTGATCCTGCTAAGGTTACTCGTTCTGCAGTTCAAAATGCTTGTAGTATTGCCGGATTATTCCTAACTACCGAGTGTGCAATTACCGATGCACCCGAAGAAGATAGTGGTGGAGCAATGCCGGGCGGTATGCCAGGTGGAATGCCGGGTGGTATGCCAGGCGGAATGTATTAAAAAGTAGTATCTATTCATAAAATTCTCAGTTGTGAAGGTTAATCTCCTGTGGAGTTTTTGACCGTTCACAAAATTTGAAAGCGGTATTCAGTTTTGAATACCGCTTTTTTTTGGAATTATTTTTAGGATTTAAAGTAAAAAGTTGGGAATATAAAAAATATGTAAAAAATGGCTATTTGGAATTTTTTGCAGGGGTTTCCGTTAGATTTTCAAAACAATTTTAAGTTTATTTTATTTTTTTTGCAATTATTATTTATCCTTAATTATTAATTCTGAATTTTGTAATAAAGCACAGAACAAACTTTTTAAACTTTTCTATCTCCCTATTGTACCGCCAAATAAATCGGCTTGAGTTAAATTGATAAATTTAAATAACCCAACTTTATTAGTGGTTCCCAAGGTGGACTTATCTGAGTTAATGAAATAAAATAAAATAAAAAAATCAGATATACTTGACAAGGAAATAGGCACCTGAATTTTTTAATCAAATTTATTTGAATAAAATAAAATATCAAAAAATTAAAGAAATAGGAGCAAAATAATGTTCTACAAACTTAAGAACGAAAAGGGTTTTACCCTTATTGAATTGTTAGTCGTTGTTGCAATTATTGCTATTCTTGCTGCAATCGCAGTTCCCATCTATATGGATTATGTGAGGAATGCAAGATCAACTGAAGCACAAACCGCTATTGCAGCAATAAGAAGTGTTTATAGGGTCGAACGTCAAACTTATGGAACTACTGATAATTACACGATTGAAGATGCAATGAATGATGCAAAATTAGGAAAAGCCACCGAAAATAACTGGGATCTCGAAGTTATTGGTAATCCACCTACGAAATATATTGCAACTTCTACTGCAGATTTCCCTGAAGGCGAAGGAAAACAAGTCTGGTATGATGTTGACGAAGCTAAGTATCATGGTTATGGAATTGATCAGGATGATGAGGAACAAGATATAGTTGACTAAATAG
>JAYEKN010000286.1 GCA_034661015.1 Candidatus Cloacimonadota bacterium | reverse complement strand
TAATGGATATGCAAATGCCGGTAATGGACGGTTTGACCGCAACTCGTGAAATTAGAAAATTTAACCAAACCATTCCGATAGTGGCAATGACCGCCAATGCAATGAAAGGCGATAAGGAAAGATGCCTTGAAGCCGGAATGAACGATTATATTTCAAAACCGATTGATTCTGAGAAAGTTCGCACCGTAATTGTTAAATGGATTCGAATTGAGAAAACAGACTCACTGGAAAATAAATCTGAAAATCTGAAAAAATCTCTTAAATTTCCCACAAGTTTAGCGGGAATTGATTTGCAAGAGGGACTTTCTCGGATTGCGGGTAATCGGGAACTATTTATAAAATTACTTACATTTTTTTATAATGATTACAAAGATTCCGTTTATAGCGTCAGAAAGTTAATTGAAAATGGCAAAATGGAAGAGGCTATTCGAATCTCTCACACCCTAAAAGGTGTCGGAGGAAATATTGGAGCAAATGAACTATTTGAATCAGCGAAAAATCTCAATACGGCATTACGGGAAAATGAGGACACGAATCTGAATGAATTATTAGAACAATTTGAAAAAAGTTTACAAGAAGTGATAACCTCGGCAAAAAAGGTTGCAGATTTGAAAACAGATAAGCAGGATGAAATATTGAATTTATCCAAAGATAAAATCAGAATCTTGTTTAAGGAATTGCTGCAGATGGTTCAAGATGGTGATGCAAATGCAGAAGAGCAGCTGATGAAATTGCGGGGGCAAATCAGCGAATCTCTGTTTGACAAGGTTCGAGAAGAAATAAATGATTGTGAATTTGAAGAAGCAGAAAAAACGCTGGCGAAAATAAATAAAGAAATTCTCGGGACGGATTAATGGAAAAGAAAGATATAATTTTAATTGTTGATGATGAAAAGTATAACAGAAACCTTTTGGCAAATTTTCTAAAAGACGATTACAAAATTATTTTTGCAAAGAATGGGAAACAGGCTCTGAAAAGAGTTTTCACCACACCGCCGGATCTAATTCTCCTTGATGTTATGATGCCGGAAATGGATGGTTATGAATTTTGTGAGAAAATTAAATTAAATGAAAACACAAAAAAAATTCCTGTTATTTTTATCTCCGCAATGAATAGTATAGATGCTGAAGCAAAGGGTTTGGAACTTGGAGCAATTGATTATATCTTCAAACCTTTCAATCCTTCCATTGTAAAAGTTCGGGTAAAAAACCATCTCAAATTGCGGAAAGCCATGCTGGAATTAAATAGACTTTATAATCTGGCTCTTGATGCTAATCCCATGACAAACCTTCCGGGGAACAATAGTGTTTCCAAAATCATTAAAGATAGTTTGGAAAGCAAAAAAAAAGTGTGTGTTATATATACCGACCTTGATAATTTTAAAGCGTATAATGATAAATATGGATTTGCTTTGGGCGATAAGGTGATTCTTTTTACCACAAAAACATTGAAAGAATCCATTGTAGAAGCAGGATGTCCTGATGCTTTTGTGGGTCACATTGGCGGAGATGATTTTATCCTCGTAGTTCCTTCCCAAAAAAGCGATCTTGTTGCAGAAAGAATTGCCACTGTTTTTGATGCGGAAATTACTAAATTTTACAATAAGGAAGATGCTGCTGCCGGATTTATTAATTCAACCAATCGGCAGGGAAAAAAACAAATTTTCCCTATTATGACTATCAGTATGGCTGGAGTTGATCTTGCCCATAGACGTTATAAAAATTATATCGAAGTAAATGACGCTTGTTCCGAACTCAAAAAGAAGGCAAAGTTAATCAACGGAAGTAATTTTTATCTGGATAGTAGAAGGAAATAACCACGAGTATGATATTTCAAATCATATATTTTCGTAAAGTAGCTCCAGCGTCTCGCTTGAACGATTAAATATAATTTTTGTGGAGAAAATAAATGAATAAAATGGACGAGATAAAAGAAAAATTAAAAACAGCATCCGGTGAAGAAAAAGCTATATTATTGAATGATCTCGCTAATGAATTTAACAAAACCGATCCCGAAAAATGCGAACAACTCGCTCTCGAAGCACTTGCTTTTGCAATAAAAATTGATTTAAAAGAGGAAATTGGGAGAAGCAATCATATTATTGGAATGTCTTTTCACCGAAGAGGGGAATATGACAAAGCATTGACAGCTTACAACAAGGCGTTGAAAATTTTTGAGGATCTGGAAAATAAATTGAGAATAGCTGGTTCCCAAAATAATATTGGAGCTATTTATGAGCTGCGTGCCGACTTCAGTCTGGCACTAAAATATTATTTTGAAGCCCTAAAAATTTGGGAAGAATTAAACGAAACACAAAGAATTTCCGTTGTTTACAATAATATTGGGATTGTTTATGAAAAACTTAGTAATTACGATCTCGCTTTGGAATATCATTTTAAAAGTATGAAAATGAAAGAAAAGATGGATAATCCAGCCCAACTTGCTATTTCTTATAGCAATATCGGAAATGTATATAATGACAAGGACAATCCGGATGAGGCATTGAAATATCACCTAAAGTCATTAGAGATCAAAGAAAAAATCGGTGAGAAACGAACTATTGGAATTTCTTACTCCAATATTGGAACTGATTATGAAAGAACAGGTGATAATGATAAAGCAATAGAATATTACATGAAGAGCTTAAACATTTTCGAGGATATTTCAGATAAATATGGCATTATATTCTCAACTCAAACACTCGGGCGGATTTATACTGAAATTCAATCCTATGATTTGGCAAAGAAGTATCTCCAAAAAAGTTTACTCCTTGCTCGGGAAATTGGAACAAAAGAATTGGAAATGAATACAAATAAGTTACTCGCACATTTATACGAAACCCAATCTGATTTTGAACAGGCTCTAAAATATTACCTAAAATATACGGATTTGCAGCAAGAGATTTTCAACGAGCGCAAAAGCAAACAAATTGCTGAAATGCGGATCAAATATGAGACCGAAACAAAGGAAAAAGAAACAGAGATTTACCGTCTGAAGAATGTTGAATTGCAAAAGCAAATAGTAAAACGAAAAAAAGCGGAAGAGCAACTCCAGCTGAGCAAAGAACGTTTGAGAATGCTCAATAAAATAATCCGGCACGATCTGGCAAATGATTTTATCGTAATCCAAAGTGCTGTTCATCTTTTCAGATATGAGTCTCAACCGGAAATGCTCGATGAGATAGAAAAAAGAGTAGAGCAGAGTTTGAAGACTATTGATAATTTCAGAAAATATGAATCTCGGCTTGATTCAAATGCGTTATTAGATGAAGTGGATGTGGCAAAATTAATCAATGAACTTATAATCGGATTCCCAAAAATTGAGATCAATGTGGCTGGTTCGTCTATTGTTTTTGCTGATCATGCATTGTCCTCGGTATTTACAAATCTCATAAGCAATGCTATTATTCATGGTGAGGCTACAAAAATAGATATAATTATTTCATCAAAGGATAACTTTTGCGAAATACGATTTAAAGATAACGGAAATGGAATTCCAGACGAAATCAAGGACAAAATATTTGAGGAAGGTTTTTTCCATGGTAAAAAAGGACATACCGGCATTGGCTTACATATCGTAAAACAAACGATTGAAGATTATGGTGGATTTATTTATATTGAAGACAATCACCCGAAAGGTGTTATCTTCGTGATAAGTTTAGGAAAAGTTATTAAATAAATGATTCCGGTAACTCAACCATCCCTGATTGAGCAGTTTAAGCGTCTCGCTTGAAAAATGTTGATTTGCGATGGACAAAATTCATGCAGAAATTGACATAAAATAAGAGTTTAGCAAAATTTAAAATTGATAATAATATTACTAAAGGAGTAATCGTATGAAAAAAACTACGTTTGTTTTATTGATTTTGGTCTGTTTATCGCAGGTTTTATCTGCTGCAGCAGTGCAAAAAACAATCACAGATTCGGAAAGCGGGTTGCAGTTCAATGAAAATGCAACTGCTGACTTTTCGGTAAAATCCATTAACACCGGTTTTAAAAGTAGAGACAATAGGATGGGAATTCTCTGGCAAACTTCTGCTCCAGCTGCAATTATGGGGCAGGTTTGTGTCTCTGATGTAACAGGCAATTCATTTGCAGAATGGCATTTGAACGATGAGTGTGCTTCTTTGTACCACGATACTGCCAATCCTCTTTGGGTATATCCGGTCGGAAATCTTGATTTCGGTTTTCCGGTTGATATGACAGAAGATGGCAGCGTTCTTGCAATCGGAAACGGAAGTATTTTATCCGTTTTTGATCCTTCATCCGCAGTTCCAACCTGGGAACTAACAGCTAATGGGATGATAACAAAAATGGTACTCAACCAAGATGGTTCAATCGTCTTTATGGGAATATATGACCAACCTCACGCAAGTAGCGAAATCAAAGCCTATAATATTAATAATTCCACTCCTATCTGGAGCAATTCTTATGGTGGATCAGTGGGGAATCTTGTAATTAGTGGCGACGGTTCGACCCTTGTGTTTACTCAATATGGTGGTGGAAATAGCGCCATGAGGGTTTTGGATTCTGCAGACGGTTCGTTGATTTTCGAAGCTCCCGAATATAATCAAAATCCCCCGGCGATCTCTTACGATGCTTCTATAATTGTAAACGGAGATTATTCAGGCTATGCCCAAGTTTATGAATTTGATGAGGATACCGGAACTTACGAAGAAAAATGGAATTTTAATGCAAATGCCGGAACCAGCACCTGGATTGGTGGAATGTCTGTTTCTGCTGATGGCAGCACGATCGCCATTGGAACGCTTGTGTTTCTTGGCGGTGGTTATGACGGAGAACTATTTGTTTTTGACACGTCATCTCCCATTCCTCTCTGGACTTATGGAAACGCAGGAGATTATATAATTTCTATTGATATGAGTACGGACGGATCGGTGATTGCTGCAGCCGGTTATGGACCAATGGATCATTCTACACCTGATTTTTTTCTTTTTCGTAAGCAAAGCAATATTCCGCTTTTTGAAATTAATACGCCCGGTTCTATGAATTCTGTAGATATGGCTGCTGACGGCTCTTTTTGCTCTGTGGGCGGAAAAGCCGTGCATGCCAGAGTTATGGGAAGCGGCGGTTTGCTTTATTCTGTAGATTGCAATCTTGGTGGCGGAACTCTTACCGGCACCGTCAACCTAGAAAATACTGATGATAATTCCGATGTGAAGGTGGAAGTTGCCGGCATTGAAGATTATTTTGATTATACGGATTCCACCGGATATTTTATTATCAATAATATCCCCGAAAATCTTTATACTATTGAATTTAGAAAAGTTGGCTACGAAGATGTGGATATGTTTCCAGTTGTCATCAATGAAGGTGGAATTACAGATGTGGGAGAAGTGGAAATGACTTCTCTCGGTGCCGGTCCTACAAATCTTATAGCAACGCAGGCCGCCGGATTAACTGTTGACTTATTTTGGGATGAGGTGCAAGGGAATCCAACCGGATATAATATTTACAGAAAAATCACAGAATCCGCACCTTTTCCTGAAGAACCGTATGCTACGATTTCTGCTACGCAAACAAACTTTGAGGATACCGATGCTCTTCCGATGATTGATTATTATTACGTTGTTACAGCTATCTATGATGGTGGAGTTCAATCTCCGTATTCAAATCTTGTGATAGGCTGGATAAGCACCGGTTTTGTTGTGGATGAAATTAGTGTTTATGAAGGAATCACACCTGTAATTGATGGGGTGATCTCTCCCCAAGAATGGGACGATGCTTATCGAATAGATTGCTCGGATTTCTGGGGAACCCATGATAACACGATAAATCCGATTGGCAGTGTGATTGGATATTTCAAGATGAATGCTGATGAAACAGAACTTTATGTTGCTTATATAAATTACAACGATTCCCTGCTCGAAGATCACGACGAAGTTGCCTTGTATATTGATGATAACGATGATGGTGTTTATCCACCAGCCGGGGACGATTCTGAAGGGAACTATTGGGCTGCCTACTATTCTTCCGGAAGTGTAATAAAATATCGTCCTATTTATGAAACCGGAGGAGTAGGAACGGTGATTTATTTGGACAACCCCCAGATTGCAGTCTCTGCCGATGAAGGTTATCTTGTTTACGAATTTGTTATTCCCTTCGGAGATGAAACCTGGGAACTTACTCCGAGTGCAGAAAACAAATCCTCACTTGCTATTTTTGTTCTTGATGATAACACTCCCGACCCCAATGGATTCGACGGATGGTGGCCCTTTGACAACATAAATCTCTTCAATCCGGCTGATTACGGCACAATTTCTTATGGAGTGGAAGTGCAAACTCCACCTGCTCCGGAAAACGTGAACCTTGTCGAAAATGTGGATGAAACCCTCACAATCTCTTGGGATATGCCGAATATTAACGATCTTGATTTCTTTAATATCTATCGCTCAATTGATCAGGGAAATTTTGAATTGTATGATATTACAGTGGGTATTTCTTTCATTTATTCCGACTTAGTCCCCAATACGGAATACCAATTCTATATAACAACCGTCAATCAAAGCGGGCTTGAATCCGATCCCTCGGAAATTGTTGAATATGTAATGATTGGAATCGAAAATAATGAGCAGTATGTTACGGAATTATTCAGTAATTTCCCGAATCCATTCAATCCCGACCAAAATGCAACAAACATCTCATTTAGTTTGAAATATAATTCCAAAGTGGATATTTCAATCTATAATATAAAAGGGCAGATGGTGCGGTCACTTACAGCCCGGGAATATACTTCCGGTGTGTATAATTTGATATGGAACGGCATAAATGAATCCGGACAAACCGTAAAAAATGGAATTTATTTCTATAAAATGAAATTGGATGAAAAGAATTTTGACTTTGGGAAAATGCTCTTGCTGAGATAGAAAAAAATATTAACTCGTTAAAAAATCGCTTCATGCCGTATGAAGTTCCCCTTCTTGAGGATAAAAAATTCTGTGGTATGAAGCGGTTTTTTTTTATGAGAATATTAAGCAAATAGAAGTTGTTTTGTTTCTTTATCCCTGAATTGCATTAAAACCGTTAAAACGGTTAAAATCCTGTATTTTCCTATTAACCCCCGACTTACCTGTCTTGGCGACCTGTCAAGGCGTAGCGAAGCGAAGACTGAAGTTTTGAGTGGTTGAAAAAATATGAATCTGGTCTGGGGCACGGCTTCGTTCTATCGAACTACGTCGTTGCAGTCTCCGTTTTTCGCGTTGCTCCTGATTAAGCAAACTCAGAAGTGTTTTTTTGCAAACGCTCGTCCGGAATGCGATTTCAAATATTTTTCGAACGCTAAAGCTTTATCTTTCGATAGAAATGAAATTGCTGTCTCAATATACCAAGGACGAAATTTAGAAGAAGATGGAACCCCTCCCCCATTGTGCTTTTTTAATCTCTTTTTAAGATCTGTTGTATATCCAATATAGTATCTTCTATTATCCCGCTCACTTCGCAAAATATAAGTGTAATGATTCAATTTTATAACCTCCATTTTCTAGAAAACATATCAAAGTATCTGGAGACTGGCATGCCAAGGCGAAGTTTTGAGCATTACCCAGATAACTTCTGTTTTTTGCACGGCTTCGTTCTATCGAACTACGCCGTTGCAGTCTTCGCTTTTCGCTTTGCTCAAAACGAAGACTGGTGGAGCTAACGAGACTCGAACTCGTGACCCTTTGTCTGCCAGACAAATGCTCTCCCAACTGAGCTATAGCCCCACAAATTTAATTACCGCTAATTTGTAATCAGCGATTTCCCTGTCAACCCTTTCATTCAAAAACCTGACAATTTTCGTTTTTCAATGCCCAACAAATCTGCAGCAAGTAACAACAAATCATGTAGCAGATATTGGGAATTAATTAGTGTCTGTCTGTAAAGGAAAATCTTGAGTTAAGTTCCGTTTTTTTGAACTTGACTTAAGTTTTTCCAACTTACAATTATAACGCCACTTAACTTAATAGATAATTCTTTCAATTCGTCACGGAATGGTCGGTGACTTCTCGAAAAGGCTACTTTACGGACAGACTCTAATTAGTGTCCATCCGTAAACTCGCATTTTCCGTAATTATTTTCATTTTTTAGAAATGCAAAGTTTACAAATTCCACCAAATTTATAATTATTCATTAGGATCAAGCCAAATATTTCAATTTTATATTTTTCAGGGTTAATTTTAATATTTTTAACGTACTTCGCCTATTGGTTCAAAAAAAC
>JAYEKN010000285.1 GCA_034661015.1 Candidatus Cloacimonadota bacterium | reverse complement strand
CTTTACGGACAGACTCTATTTAGTTTCTAAAGATTTTTTTATATTCTTCAGTAGTCCACCATTTGTTATTATTTCTTGCATCTGCTTCGGTAAAGGGGGAAATTCAAATATTTGCTCTCCAACTTTCACTTCACCTTTTTTTTCATCAATTTTTACTACATCACCGTCATTATAAGCATCTACAGCTTCCGGGCATTCGATAAGTAATAATCCCTGATTGGTTCCACTACGATAAAATATTCTCGCAAATGATTTTGCTACAATGGCTTTTACGCCCACATAACGCAATCCTACCGAAGGTTGCTCTCTCGAAGAACCACACCCAAAATTTTTCCCTACAAAAACAATATCACCTTCTTTTACTTTGTGGGAAAATTCATTGTCAAGGTCTTCAAACAAATGCTCTTTAATAAAATCCGGGTCAGAAGATTCGTAGGTGTATTTCCCGGGGAACATTAAATCAGTATTAATATTATCTTGCTCGTAATAAAACACGCTCATTTTTTTCTCCGTTTGCTAATAAAAACTCACCGTTAAACAATGATTTAACAGAGAGTTACAATTATTTTTCATTTGATTATTTTTACGGTAGCCTACTGTTTTCCAATGCAATAATAAATAAAACCGTTTTCACGACTTTTTTCCGGATTATATTGGTTTCTGCCATCAAAGACAACCTTTTCTTTAAGAAGTTCTTTCACTTTGTTGAAATTCGGATTTCTAAATTGATGCCATTCTGTAATCAGAAGTAAAGCATTTGCATTGTCGAGAGCGGAATACTGTTCCTCGTAATATTTTATGGCAGAATTTTCACCGAAAATACGCCTTGCTTCTTCCATTGCTTCCGGATCATAAGCCTGTATTTTTGCACCACGCTTGATAAGTTCATTGATTATAACGATTGCCGGTGCTTCTCGCATATCATCTGTCATCGGTTTGAAAGAGAGCCCCCAAAGGGCAAAGGTTTTATCATTCAGATCTTCACCAAAATGTTGGCAAATTTTATCAACGAGAACCATTTTTTGTTCTTCATTTACTTTTTCCGTGGAATCCAGAATGTGCGAAGAAACTTCATTTTTTCGCGCAATTCGGATAAGAGCTTTTACGTCTTTTGGAAAACAAGAACCACCATAGCCGATGCCGGAATAAAGAAATTTATATCCGATTCTTGTATCCGAGCCGATTCCTCGCCGCACATCTTCTACGTTTGCCCCAACTTTTTCGCATAATCTGGCGATTTCATTCATAAAAGAAATTTTCGTTGCAAGAAGTGAATTTGCTGCATATTTTGTCATCTCTGCAGATTCTACCGACATAAAGATCGTTCTGTCTTTTTGAAAATTGAAAGATTGATATAAATCTCGCATTATTTCACTCGCCTTATCTGAATCCGAGCCGACAACGATGCGATCAGGCTTCATAAAATCCTCGATAGCCACACCTTCACGAAGAAATTCGGGATTAGAAACAACATCAAAATCTATTTGGAGATTTCTTTTTTGTATTTGTGAGAAGATTTCGGCTTTCACTTTTTCTGCTGTTCCAATGGGAACTGTGGATTTGTCAACCACAACTTTGTAATCATTAATATAATTTCCAATATCATTTGCCACGGCGAGTACATGTTTCAAGTCGGCTGAACCATCTTCATCAGGTGGAGTCCCAACTGCGATGAAAACGATTAATGATTCTCTGATAGCTGATTTAATATCCGTAGAAAAAGAAAGGCGTTTTCCTTCCACATTACTTAGCACCAGAGATTTAAGTCCCTTTTCAAAAATAGGCATTTCACCATTCTGGAGCATGTCTATTTTTGTTTTATCAATATCAACGCAAATAACTTCGTGCCCCATCTCAGCAATACATGCTCCGGAAACGAGACCAACATAACCTGTTCCAACTATTGCGATTTTCATTTATTTAGCTCCTTGTTTGGCCACAAAATAAAACATTAGGGATATTTTTACTCCTGATTATTTAATATCCGTTTTTGCGGTTTCTTGTGGATGATTTTTTGTATTTATTTTTTTGGACAAATCTATTTTAATAACCGTTTGGATTTTTGGTTTGCCATCGCCAGGAATCTTCACACATTTCTTTTATTCCTCTTTTTGCTGTCCAACCGAGCTCTCTTTTTGCCCTTGATGAATCTGCAAAGCATGTGGCAATATCACCATCTCGGCGACCAATAATTTTGTAAGGTATCTCTTTCCCGGTAGCTTCCTGAAAAGCACGAATTATCTCCAAAACGCTGTATCCAATACCTGTTCCCAGATTATAAATTACTAATCCGGGTTCCTCTTCAAGTTTTTTTAAGGCATCAATATGCCCCTCAACAAGATCAACGATGTGAATGTAGTCACGTATGCCTGTGCCATCTTTTGTGGGATAATCATCACCAAAAACGGATAATTCTGCTAATTTTCCAACTGCCACTTGAGAAATAAATGGCATCAAATTGTTTGGAATTCCATTTGGGTCTTCGCCGATTTCACCGCTATGATGTGCTCCCACCGGATTAAAATAACGAAGCAAAGCAATATTCCACGAATTATTTGCAAGATAAATATCATGTAGAATTTCCTCAATCATCAATTTTGTTCTGCCATAAGGATTTGTTGCTTTTGTAGGAAAATCTTCGGTAATTGGAACTTTGAGAGGATCACCGTAAACTGTGGCGGAGGAACTAAAAACCAAATTGAACACACGCTGCTTTTGCATTACTTCGCACAGATTAAGTGTTCCGCAAATATTGTTGTGATAATATTTTAAAGGAATTTCTACGGATTCCCCCACCGCTTTCAAGCCGGCAAAATGAATGACAGCATCAAATTTGTGTTTTGAAAAAATTTCCTCAAGAGCTGATTTGTCAAGTAGATCTTCTTTGTAAAATGTTAATTTTTTACCGGTTAGTTTTTGAACTCGTTTTAATGATTCCTCTTTGCTATTTGATAAATTATCCACAACAAATACATCGTAATCTGCTTTAAGTAATTCCAAACAAGCATGACTGCCAATGTAACCTGCTCCGCCAGTTACTAATATTTTCATTTAAAAGCCCTAAAAATTATTTATTAAATTTCTCTTCTAGTATTTTTACAATTCGCTGAGCAGTCTTCCCATCCCAATATTTTGGAGAACTGCCGGTTTTGAATTTCCCCGAGAGAATATTTTCAGCAGCAGTAACAATTTTATCGGGATCAGTTCCGACCAACTGATTTGTTCCCTCGTGAATGGTAATTGGACGCTCTGTATTTTCCCGAATCGTCAAACAAGGTACATTCAAAATCGTGGTTTCTTCCTGAATCCCGCCGGAATCGGTTAAAACCAGTTTTGCATATTTTTCCAGCTTGAGAAAATCGAGGTAACCAACCGGTTCGACAAGATGGAAATTTTTCATTTCGTCAATTACAGGTTTAAGAGAGAATTTTTTTATTTGTTTTCTTGTGCGGGGATGGATTGGAAAAACAAGAGGGATTTTCTTTTGAATTTCAGCAAAGGCGGAAAGAATTTTTTTGAAATTGACTTTATCGTCCACATTACTGGGACGATGGAGAGTAATGAGCCCGTAATTATTTTTTAACAAATTTAATTTTTCAAGAACATTCGATTTATCGGCTGTCTGCTCATGTTTTTTTAGCGAATCAATCATAGCATTTCCAACAAAGAAAATCCTTTTATCGGAAATGCCCTCTTTTTTCAGATTTTCGTCTCCGTCAGAAGATGGAGTCAGTAAAATATCGGAGATAGAATCAGTGAGGATACGATTGATCTCTTCCGGCATTTTGCGATCGAAAGAACGCAAACCGGCTTCGAGATGTGCAACCGGAATATGTAATTTCACGGCGTCGAGAGCACAAGCTATCGTAGAATTTATATCGCCGGCAACCATGACCATATCGGGCTTTTCGTCAAAAAGAACCTGCTCGAACTTAACCATTATCTTTGCAGTTTGAACAGCATGAGAACCCGAACCGACATTGAGATATTTATCCGGCTCGGGAAACCCTAACTGATTAAAGAAAATTTCTGATAAATTGTGATCATAATGTTGCCCGGTATGCACAAGAATCGGCTCAAAATTTTCAGCGTTTTTCAAGGCAAAATAAACGGGAGCAACTTTCATAAAATTCGGTCTTGCACCAACTACCAGAACTATCTTCATCTAATTTCTTAAATACTTTTTTTATTTAAAGATTGATTTTATTTTTTATCCTGATTCACAAATTTCATGGTTAAACCCACTTTTCCATTATCATCAATTTTGATGACTTTCACATTAACTTCATCACCGATATTAACAACATCGGTGGTGTTTTTTGTGCGTGTTTTGGCGAGATTGGAAATATGAACCAATCCTTCTTTATGGGGCAAATATTCTACAAAAGCACCGAAATCTTTCACGCCTTTAACTTTGCCTCGATAAATTTTTCCAAGTTCCGGTTCTTCCACGATCCCTAATATTTTTTTCTTGGCGAGTTCCATCATTTTAGCATCAGTTGAGCCGATTCGAACTGAGCCGTCATCGTCAATGTCTATGGTTACGCCGGTTTCATCAATTATTGCATTAATTATTTTTCCGCCCGGTCCAATTATATGGCCGATTTTTTTCTTATCAATCTGAATAATTGAAATTTTCGGAGCGAATTCCGAAACTTCAGAACGGCTGGATTCGATTGTTTGAACGATTTTGTTAAGAATTATTTTTCGAGATATTTTTGCTTTCTGCAAAGCCTCGCTCATAATTTCGCGAGTAATCCCTTCAACTTTGATATCCATTTGCAAAGCAGTTATTCCGAGTTCAGTTCCGGTAACTTTAAAATCCATATCGCCATAATGGTCTTCCGTACCGAGAATATCCGTAAGAATGACATGTTTTCCATTCTCAATTATCAATCCGTTTGCGATTCCCGCTACCGGACGTTTAATTGGTACACCGGCAGCCATCAAGGACATAGAACCGGTGCAAACCGTTGCCATAGAAGAGGAACCGTTGGATTCCAAAATTTCAGAGACAATACGAATTGTATAAGGAAATTCTTCTGTTGTGGGAATCACCGGTATAAGTGCTCTCTCTGCGAGATGTCCGTGTCCCAATTCTCTTCTGCCTGGTCCACGTAGGAATTTAACTTCACCAACGCTAAAAGGGGGAAAATTATAATCAAGATAAAAACTTTTTTTGAACATTTCATCAAGATTATCGATCATTTTTTCATCCGAACCGGTTCCGAGAGTTGTAACACCGAGAGATTGAGTTTCACCGCGTGTGAAAAGGGCAGAACCATGAGTTTGAGCAAGAATATCTACATCACAAGTAATTTCGCGAATATCATCAAATCCCCTACCATCAATTCTTTTTCCCTCATTCATTGCTTTTGATCTTATCACATCAGAAATTGTATTGTCAAAAGCAGAATAAATTTGTGATTTTTTTTCTTTAAATTCATCTTCGTCAAATTTTTCCTCGTAGAATTCAATTAAATCGGCTTTAACTTCATCAATCGCATCCTGGCGAGCTTCTTTTGAATTTGCAACAACTGCCACCTTCAATTTTTCCTTAACTTGATCGGAAACTTCTTGTAACATTTCTTTATCCTCAACATCATACTCGAATTCTGTTTTCTCGATTCCAGCTTTTTCGATAAATTCATTCTGAAATTCGATAATCTTTTTAATCTCGGTATGAGCGAAATCCAAAGCTTCCACCATTTTTTCTTCAGATATTTCGTAAGCTCCACCCTCGACCATCATTATTGCATTTTCTTTACCTGCTACAGAGAGATCAAGAGCGGAATTTTCCATTTGCTCCAAGTTGGGATTGATAATCAATTCGTCATCAATGAGTCCGACTTTTACACCGGCGATAGGACCGTGGAAGGGAATATTTGAAATTGAAAGAGCAGCTGATGCTCCCAGCATTCCGACAACCTCCGGTGAATTTTTTTTATCATAAGACAGAACTGTAACAATTACCTGAACTTCGTTTCTAAATCCATTTGGGAATAAGGGTCTTATAGGTCTGTCAATCAATCTTGCCGTAAGGGTAGCGTTTGTAGAAGGTTTTGCTTCCCTTTTAAAAAAACCACCCGGAATTTTTCCGGAGGCATACATTTTTTCCACAAAATCTACTACGAGCGGAAAATAATCCATTCCCTCTCTTCTCGTCTTGGAAACCGTAGCGGTTACAAGTGCAGAAGTTCCTCCGTATTGAACAAAAACCGAACCATTTGCCTGTTTAGCCATTCTGCCTGTTTCCAATGTAAGTTTCCTGCCGGCAAATTCAGTTTCCATTCTAATCATTTTTTTTAACATGTTTACTCCAATACAGGTGCAATCCGCGGATCACACCTTTTGTATGTTTCGAACAAAAGTTGTTCGTTTTGTTTTCCCTGTTAAATCATTTTGTGAAAATTCACGATTTTATTTAACAGGTTGAACCCCGTTGAATTTTTTACATTCCGAAAGCTTTCGGGACCGGAGTTCGATTTAATTTTACTTATTTTCAAATTATTTTCTTAAATTCAAAGCCTTAATTAAAGAGCGATAGCGTCTGACATCAATCCCTTTAAGATAACCTAACAAACTTCGGCGATGTCCAACTAACTTCAATAATCCATGGCGGGAATTATGATCCTTTTTGTGAATCTTCAAATGTTCCGTAATTTCATTGATTCTTGTTGTTAATATTGCAACTTGGACTTCCGGAGAGCCTGTGTCGGTCTCGTGTACTTTGAATTTTTCGATAATAGTTTGCTTTACTTGTTTTTCCATAATTTTTTTCCTTCAACCTAAGAAAATAACATATTAGATAAATTTCTTCAGAATATCTTTTAGTTTGGGATTTCCAATTTCTTGTAGTTCATAACCAACCTGAACTGCCGGTTTGTTGATCTTAATAATTCTTTTCAAATCTATTGGCGTTCCGATAACGACCACATCGCATTCTGCAGCATTAATAGTTTTTTCGAGGTCTTCAATCTGCTGTTTTCCATAACCCATTGCTGGAAGCAATATGCCGATTTCAGGATATTTATCATACGTATCTGAAATTGAATCTACTGCAAAGTCGCGTGGGTCAACATATTCGGCTGCTCCATATTTTTCGGCAGCAACAATTCCTGCACCATATTTCATTTCACCATGAGTGAGAGTTGGTCCATCTTCCACAACCAGCACTTTGGCATCCCGAATTAATTCAGGCTTGTCAACCGTTAAAGGAGATGCTCCATCCACTACGATTGCATCAGGATTGAATTCGCGGATATTATCACGCACAATTTGAATTGCTTCCGGTTCTGCGGAATCTATCTTATTGATCACAATAACATCGGCATTGAGCAGGTTTGTTTCGCCGGGATAATAGGATAATTCATGACCGGGTCTGTGGGGATCAACAACTACGATATTTAATTCTTTGTCAGATGTATAGAAAGGCGTGTCGTTATTTCCACCGTCCCAAACAATTACGTCGGCTTCTTTTTCTGCTTCGCGTACGATTGCCTCGTAGTCCACGCCGGAATAAATAACGCTTCCCATTTTTATGTGCGGTTCGTATTCTTCCATTTCTTCTATCGTGCATTTATGTTTTTCCAGATCTGCCATTTCTGCAAACCGTTGCACTTTTTGTTTTGCCAGATCACCATAAGGCATAGGATGTCTGATAGAAACAACTTTCAATCCCATTGCTTTTAGGTTTTCCACCACTTTTCTCGTTGTCTGGCTCTTTCCACAACCGGTTCGGATTGCACAAACTGTTACTAATGGTTTTTCGGTTTTAACCATTGATTTATCCAAGCCCATTAAAACAAAATCCGGTCCTGCTTGGTTTATGATTGCTACTTTTTCCATTACTTTATTATCGGGAAGATCACTATATGCAAAAACAACCTGATCAATGTTATTATCTTTGATCAAGGTTTTGATTTCTTTTTCATCATAAATAGGGATTCCTTCGGGATATAATTCTCCGGCAAGTTCTGCCGGATATTTTCTTCCGTCAATGTCAGGAATCTGCGTTGCGGTAAAAGCAACCACCTCAAATTCTTTATTATCTCTAAAGTGCAAATTAAAATTATGGAAATCTCTTCCAGCTGCACCCATAATTATAACTCTTTTTTTCATATATCTTTTCCTTTCAGATTAATTTTATGCCTCTAACTTTGACCTTGTTACTTTCTGTCAAGTAAATCGGATAATGAAACTCGAAGCAACTAATTATGTAAAAATTAAAACGCTATTCTTCTCTCTTTCGCT
>JAYEKN010000284.1 GCA_034661015.1 Candidatus Cloacimonadota bacterium | reverse complement strand
GTTTCTCCGAAACGGTTTGTATAAGAACGCTTTGGGAAAGCGTAATACGATTCGTATTCTGTTTCTCCGAAACTGTTTGTGTAAGAACGCTTTGGAAAAGCGTAATACGATTCGTATTCCGTTTCTCCGAAACGGTTTTTGTAAGCACGCTTTGGGAAAGCGTAATACGAAATTGTTCAATTATCTTGACGATATAATCGTATTTTGAAAAATTTATCAATGATAAAAAATTGAAAAATGAAAGTGGGATTAGTGAAAAAATTTATTGCTTTCGTATTACTCGTTTTTTTTATAGGTAATTTAAGTGCCTTGAATATCGAAATAAACGAAAATCAGGTAAATTTTAGAGGAAATTTTAAATTAGAAAAACAGATTATAAGATCGGGAAAAAGCGAAGATTTTCTGGAAATTACAATTTCGGAGTGTGGATCCGGAGCAGTTCCGGGAAAAGCAGATTTGCCTATTTATAGCAAATTGTTTAGTTTGCCAAATAGGGGAAATTTTGTTTTGCAAAATATTTCCTACGATTATAAGGAAATTACTCTCGACCAAAAAATTCAACCTTTTTGCCTTGAAGAGGGAATAAATTATAACGAGGAATATTATTCCACTGATGAATGGTTTCCCCAAGAATTAGTCAAAATTGGCAAACCGGTCATTATGCGAGGTTATCGCTTTAGCCAGATTTCTATTTCCGCAGTTCAGTATAATCCGGCGAAAAACAGATTGCGAATATTAAAAAATATAGATGCTGATTTTAAAATTGATTTTTCCAAAAATGTTAATCCCATCTTAAAACAATCACATAAAATTTCTCTCGGCTTTTCAGATTTCGCAGAAAAGAATATTATGGGAGTTCAAAACGATAGAGGTGAAATCTCTCGTAATTACTTATTTATTTGCCCTGATGCATGTGCTTCGATTCTGCAACCATTGGTAAAATGGAAGGAAAAACTCAGTTATCATGTGAAAGTTGTTAAATTGTCAGAAGCAGGTACAACGAGTGAGGAGATCAAAGCGTATTTACAAAATGCTTATGATAATTGGGAAAATCCACCCGATTATGTAATATTGTTCGGCGATGTTACCGGACAATTTGCAGTTCCGGCTTTTTATGTGGAAGGTGGACCTTATTCCCCTTGGGATGTAACCGACCATAGTTATGCTCTTCTCGAAGGCGATGATTATTTTCCTGATATTTTTATCGGGAGGATTTCTTTTTTATCTTTAATGGAATTAGTAACGGTTATTAATAAAATAATTAGTTATGAGCAGAATCCTTACATTGCTGAGGATTGGTTCAAACATGCTCTGATGGTGGGATATGTTGATGCTCAATGGAATTATTTTTCACCATACGAAACATTGATGGAAGTGAGAAATAAACTGATAAATTTTGGTTATACTCAAGTAGATACATTTATTGCACCGTATTACACTTCACCCCAGCAGTTAGCAAATTGGATAAATACCGCGGGATACACATTTATCAATTATCGCGGTTCAGGTAGCCCCAATCATTGGGGTGGAAGTTACGGAGGAAGTGTTGGATCTCTTTTTTCAAATGATAATATTGAGCAAGATTTGAGTAACGGTTATATGCTTCCATTGATAACCAGTTTGACTTGCGGTGGAGGAAATTTTGCAGATGATGGATACCCGTCTTGTTTTGGTGAATTATGGCTGAAAGTCGGTTCACCATCCACTCCGAGAGGTGCGATTGGCTTTATCGGTCCCAGCGAATATGATACGAAAACCCAGTTCAATAATACAAACGATATGGGCATTTATCAGGGAATAACTCAGGAAGGAATTAATCGTTGCGGGGAAATTATGCTCCGTGGGAAAATGGCACTTTACAACAATTATCCCAATTTACTCGAAATGGGTGAGCCATGCTATAATGTTCCTTTCTATTTTTATGTCTATAATTTACTCGGAGACCCCGGAATTGCTATTTGGACGGATACACCTCAGGAAATCGAATTGTCTTGTAATGATACGATCAGTTATTTGGATAATTATGTGCAAGTAAATATCGAAAATAGCACGGAAAAATCCGATTTTATCATTGCAATTACAAATGAAGATAGTCTGTTTTCTACGGCTATTACGGATAGTAATGGCATGGCAAATATTCCGACACATCTTGCTGCCGGCACTTATTATATTACTGCATCAAAATACGGATTCATTCCGCAAACAGATACTTTGATTGTGTCCCAAAATAATATTCTCGCCCTGAATGGATATAGTTTTTCCGAAGACCCTATTTCCGGTGCAGAAATTTCACTTGAGACAATTTTACAGAATTTTCAACTCACTGAATTGCATAATATTACCTTTTCTTTATCCTGTTCGGATGATTATATTGAAATTTTAACCGATAGCATTTTCGTTCCATCTATTCTTTCTCAAAATTTTGTTGAATTGACTTTTGATATTCGGATCGGGAATGAATGGGAAAATGGTTTTGATGAAACAATTTTTTTGAATGCTGTAAATAACGAAATTGATGAAGATTATCTGATTCCGATAATTGTGAATTCAGCAGAAATGGGTAACATTAATTTTTCATTTTTAACTTCAGATAGTACTTGGTTAATCGGTGCGGAAAATATTTTTAAGATTGGATTGAAAAATATCGGAAGTCTGGCTTCCAATCCATTTGAAGCAGTTCTGTGTAATAATAACTCCCCGATTGAAGTGGGCGATAGCATTTCCGTTTTTGAAAATATTGCCGTAAATGACAGTGCCTTTTCTGAGAACGCATTTTCTGTTTTTATCCAAGATTCTTTGATTGACGGAGAATTTATTGATTTACGATTGAAAATTTTCCAGAACGATGTTTTAGTTCAAACAATTGATTTTTCCGAAAGGGTTGGGCAAATTAATTCGGAAAGCCCTACCTTTGGAAGTGGTGGATATCTCGCGATTGAAAGTAGCGATTTTGGTAATTTCGAATCTCCCGAATACGAATGGATTGAGATAGATCCAAATTATGGCGGAAACGGAAATTTGATTGAAGGAACCTATGTTACGAGTGATGGATATATCTCCACAATACAATTACCTCACCCGTTTTCTTATTATAGTAAATTTTATTCGGAAATGTCTGTTTGCTCTAACGGATATATCTCAATGGGGGAAACAAATCAGATATTTTTTCGTAATAAAATAATTCCGTCTGGAGTCGGTTCCCAAGCAATGATAGCTCCTTTCTGGGATCATTTGATTGAGGGAGAAATTTATTCATATTATGATTCGGAAAAGGAACGATTGATCATCGAATGGTCTCGTTTTCAAAATGTCTACAATCCCGATGTCGAAGAAACTTTTCAGGTAATTTTTCAATATGCAGATAACGATTCGGGAGCAAGTATTTTTGATGATCAGATAATTTTTCAATACAAAGAAATTGGGAATGTGGATCAGGAAGAAAATTATGCTACTACCGGAATCGAAAATTATTCTCAAACGTCGGGCTTGTTGATTAGTTATTCAAATATTCAATCCCCAACTGCCCATCCTTATCAAAATGAGACTGCAATTTTGTTTAAACGCCGGAATGTTAGTAATTTTCCACTTTTGATCTGCGAGCCTGAAGAAATTTTAATTACATTAAATCAGGATAAAACTATTAACAAGCAAATATCGGTTCAGAATTCTAGTGAAGATACGGAGTTGCTGGTAGATGTATCATTATCTCATTTCCGAAAAAATTCCACAAACAAGGGCTTTGATTATAACAGAAATCTGGAGAACGACACACTACTAATTGCTAGCAATTGCGGATACATACCATATATAGAGCAAAATTTTTCTTTTTATCTTCTTCATTCTAATGGCAGTGAACCAATAGTTCACGTTTCTCTTGATTTTCCGGATGGAGTTACTATTCTTGCAGCTACCGATCTGGGAGAATTAAGCTATAATGGAGAAACCGGAGGGATGATTACTTGGGGAAATGGAACAGAAATATTGTATGATACCGGAATTAATGCTTTTGGTATTACTACAAATATTGAGGTAGGAATAAGCACTCCTATTGATATAAATTGGGAAATTCAGGGAGATGGCACGGGTTCTCCCCCGCACTCTAAAAGCGGAATCGCTACAATTCTTCCAGCAGAAGGCTCGTATCTCTGGATAACTCATCCGGATTTGAACGATCAACTCGTTTATGGTTTGACCGATAGTATTACTTGGGTTGATTGGGGAGAAGTGATCAGTCCTATCAACCTTGAAATCTCTTTTGATGGTGGCATTAACTGGGAAATATTGGCAGAAGCAATTGACAACGAGCATCATTATTATTTCACAGTACCCGCACCTTTGAGTGATAACTGCCGAGTTCGCATAACTGATCTTGAAAGTTCAATTTTGGATAATTCTGCCAATTTTAGCATCACCGCCCTAAATATCACTTATCCGAATGCAAACTCAATCATGGAATATGGTTCGCAAGACTCGATCAGATGGATTGATTGCGGTGGTATCGAAAATGTAAATATAGATATTTCATCCGATGGGGGATATATTTGGGAGAACATTGCTGAAAATTTTCCAAATGAAGGCATCTATGAGTTCATCGTTCCCGGTCTTATTTCGAATAATTGTAAAATTCGGCTTACAGATTCAAATGGAGATGTGTTTAACACTTCTTCCGGTTTTTTTGAAATTACAGATTCTCCCATAGGCTGGCTAACTTGCGATTATTCCGGTGGCTTCATCCCAGCCGGAGAGACAACAACTTTTAACGTAACGCTTTCCAGTCAGAATTTGGAAATTGGTGAGTATAGTGCTTTCATCAAAATAAAGTCGGATATTGGACAAGTTTTACGAATACCGGTTATTCTAATCGTCCAAGAGAATCCGCTGCCTGATGAGAATTTTCTCGGACAAAATATTCCTAATCCTATTGATGAATGGACTTCGATCCCTTTTAGTCTTAAACAGCCCTCCCCCAATATCGCTGTAGTTCTAAATATCTATAATGTGAAGGGACAGTTGGTCAGAACTTTGGAATATAATAATTCGCGCGCAAAAAGTGAAGATCAAAATTATTTCCTCTGGGATACAAAAGATATGACCGGACATAAAGTTAGCACAGGTGTATATTTTTATCGTTTGAAAATAGGTGATACAAATGTAAAAACAAAAAAATGTTTGTTAATGAGGTGAATAAAATGAGAAAATTTAAAATACTATTTTTTATGGTTGTTTTTATTATCCCCTTCAAATCTTTTTGTTCGGAATCAATAAAATATAGTCATTCAAATGGAACTGATTTTGTCAGGGAAATCCCAATTGAAAATTTTGATAGCGGATTCGTTAGTTTAGAATCTTATCCGGGTGAGGATGAAGATTCTTTGGATTGGGTTTTGGATTCGGAAATCACTTATGAAGATTCGCCCTTTTCTCTCAAATTATTTGGAAATACTTGGAAACTCGAAAACATTCAGCCGGTAGTTGTAGATACGGGCGATGTCTGGCAAGTTTCTGCTTATGTTGATTCGGAAGCGGAAATTCAAGGATTTGGGATAATGGATTCAATAAATGTGCTTTTCTATTCTTTTGCGGGTTCGGAAGAGCTAAATATCGAAGAATGGATTCCCGTTTATCAAGGAAATTTTCCAGAGGATCAATGGAATAATTTTCTCTTACCTATTGCTGATGATTGGATTGCCTTTTTCGATTATCTGCCGGAAATTTCCAGCATAGTTTTCATCAACGACCAAGACGAAGCCTCTGATGGCGTGGTCTTTTTCGACAATATTGTAAATGTTACCGAAGATTTACCTTGTGTGCCGGAGGTATCAATTGATTATATTTTGGGAGACGCATATGATAGTAGGGCTGGAGAGCGGGTAGTTGACGTGCAATTTTTTGGTGAAGTTGTAGATCCGGATAGTGATGAGCATGATTTCTTTTGGAATTTTGGTGATGACTCCACTAGTACTGAGCAAGATCCAACGCATACTTTTTTGGTTACAGATGATCATCCTTATACCGTTTTGCTCGAAGTCGTGGACTACACAAATATGTGGGGACAGGCAAGTTGTAGTATTGAAGTTGACGAAGGGAATTCAACTTTTCCCATAACCATAAATTTTATTGGTGATATTATGCTCGCTCGCCATTATGAAGGAGCAGGAGGAATTATTCCAACTCAAGGAGTAGAAGCAATCTTCGAACCAACCTTGCAATATATCGGGGAAGCGGCTGACATCACTGTTGCAAATTTGGAATGCCCTCTTACCACGCATTGGGAGCATCACCCCACGAAAACTATCTATTTCAAAGGTTCACCGGACAATGTGCAAGGTTTGACCTATGCAGGAATAGACGTGATAACTCTAGCAAACAATCATATAATGGATTATATGCTTCCGGGAATGCAGGAAACACAAGCTGTTTTAGAGGAAAATAACATTATCTGTTCGGGTGCAGGAGCAAATTCTTACCAGGGCTATCTTCCGGCTTTCTACTCAAAATCAGGGATAAATTTTGCCTTCCTGGCTTCAAGTGACAGAACCGGGCAATATAATAATTATCAACCCTATTTAAACGCTGGCTTTAATAAACCCGGTTTCGCTTATATGACACCATATTACACACGAAAGCAAATTGAGGAGGTGGAGGATGTTGCCGACCTTGTAGTGATGGAGTGGCATGCTGGAAGTGAATATTCAAGGATGCCGGGCAGCAATTATGATGCAACTTTACCTTTCGTGGAAGATTGTCTTGAGGAAGAAGATTATTCCCCTTTGGTAGATATCCCGCACATGTGGGATATGGAAATCAGGCATTTTGCTGTTGACAATGGAGCGGATTTGGTGATTTGTCATCATCCGCACATTATTCAGGGAGTGGAACTTTATAACGGAAAATTAATTGCGCATTCTTTGGGAAATTTCGTTTTTGATCTCTCTTATCCGGAAACGTTTCCCACGATGATCTTGAACGCAAAAGTAGATGAAACGGGATTTTATGAATATTCTCTAACTCCGATTTATATTGATGATTATATTCCCCAAAGAGCAGAAGGTGGGTTGGGATTGCACATTCTTGATTATATTACATATCGCTCCAAACAATTAAATACATATTTGAAAGTCGATAGAGAAAATGTTATTGCAAAAGTAATAATGGACACTTCGAGTATGACCATTGATGAAATTGACCAATCAGTTGAATTGCCTTTAGAAGAGATAAACGGAAATTGGCAAACTGCACCAAATCCGCTTGAAATGGAGGGCAGCATCGCTTATGTAAACAGTATTCAACCCTTTGGTGTTTATGAATTTCGTTTGGGACGAGAAAAAGTTTGGTTTGGTAATATGGAGGACGAAGGGTGCACTCTGTGGAATCTGAACAGCAGCGATGAAATTTATTGTGATTCGGTTGCTTATGCAGGGGAGCGTTCGATTCAACATAGACGGATTCCAAGTTCCGGTGACAATATTATTACTAATTTCGAGAAAAGAATAATCTGCCGTTCCGATACGGCAAATTACACTCTTTGCGGTTATATAAAAACTCAGAATGGAGCAGATGTAACCATTCAGGTACGTTATTATGAAAACCGAACCGGTGGTTATTCTCTTGGTGAAGATAATATTGGAGCAAATGTGAGCGGTGATACTCCCTGGACTTTTTATCATCAGGAACTTACTCTTCCTGCAGGCACCGAATTTTTTGATGTTCGTCTGAATAGTAATGTGCCGAACATTGGTACTGCCTTGTCTTGGTTCGACAATGTAAGTATCATCCGTTGGAATGATTGGGGAGAATATGATATTTCCGAAACAATCTTTTGCCCCAATGACTATTATTTTATTCAGGCAAAATCGCAACAAAATATAGGTGAAATTGTTCTGAATTATACTGAAAAAACTTTTAATGCGCCTCAGTTTGATGTTGATGATTCTAAAAATCATTCGAATTCGATTTGTAAATTAAGGCAAAATTTTCCCAATCCCTTTAAGCCGGGATTCGGTGAAACAAATATTTCATTCAGTTTGAAAAGAACTGCAACTGTAAATGTTTCGGTATATAATATCAAGGGGCAAAGAGTAAAAACTTTGGTGAATGATAATTTTTATACTGGAATTCATCATCTCAGCTGGGATGGAAAAAATTCACAAGACCAGAGACTTGGTTCCGGAATTTATTTCTATAAACTCAAAGTTGGAAATGAAGAGCAGATCAAAAAATGTGTTTTGTTGCAATAAAAAAATCCCGACTCGGACG
>JAYEKN010000283.1:24322-30183 GCA_034661015.1 Candidatus Cloacimonadota bacterium | reverse complement strand
TTATAATTAAATTTTTATCTTGCGTAAATCATTTTTTTCAGCGTTCATCTGCGTCGAATCCCTACCTTACGGATGGACCCTAATTAATCATATCAATTCGATATATTGTATATCAAAATTATAAGAATATAAAATAAACGCTTGCTAAAAAATAATATTTATGATTATGTAATTGCCTTAATAAAAGCATTTTAAAAAAGTGAGCCATATTTGGCACAGAAATTGTAAACTGTTAAGATATATAGATGTGAAACCCTTCATAAATCATAGCAAATACGGGGGAGCGCAAGCTCCCCTTCCCCCTATGATTTAAAAAACAAATTACAGAAAGGAGTCAACTATGAAAAAGGTTGCCTTATTAGTACTTATGATGAGTTTTGTGACTACAATGCTCATTGCAGATGAAATTTCGGATGGAGATAAACTCGGACAAATTGCAGAAACAATCATTGAAGAAGTTCAAGAAGAATCAGATGATGATGTCTCCATTAGTGTGTCAATCAACAAAGAAAAAAATGTAGGTGGAACCCCCAAAATGGGAGTTTATTTGCGAGATATAAATTTTCAGGAAGCCTACGAAAAACATTACGACCATTGTTTCGGTGTATTGATTACCGGTGTTACAACAGGTGGTGGAGCACACAAAGCCGGTTTAATTGGTGGTGATATTGTTATGGAATTTGACGGCCAAAAGGTACGATTTGAATCGCAATTGTCAAATCTGATTAAAAGCAAGAATATTGATGAGGAAGTATTAGTAAAATATTTTCGCGATGGAAAAGAATTTACCACATTGCTCGTTTTGCAAGCTCCCAAAAGTAAAGGAATTTTTGTCGATAAAGGAGAATATCCCGAAGGAAAAAAGCCTCACAAATTATCCGCAGGAAACGGTGGTGGTGGCTGGATTCCTGTCTGGTTTCAACCAAAGGATAAATTCGAAGATATTAATAAAATTATTGAGGATTGTGGGTTCTCAAGTTTGGGAGAAAATCAATTCTTCTATTGGGGACTCGGTGGAAAAGGTAATATCGGTAAAGGTTGGTTCCTCGGTGGAATGGGTTCTTGGTATTCAGAAACATTAAGAAATAGTGATAGTTTGGGAGCAAGACGAATGGCGTTGGATATTGGATACGGCGGAGTAACTTTAGATAAGCGGATTCCAATTTTCCGAAAACTTGTTACCTCTTTCGGCTTTATGCTCGGATGGGGCGGGTATGAAGTAGAATTTTCGCAAATGGGAGAAAACTATGACTGGGATCAATTAGGCATTCAGTTGGGAAGCTCAGAAAATAACTATGTCCAGCTCACAAAAGAATATTTATTATTCCAACCAAAAATGGCACTCCTTTATAGAATTAACGATTGGCTTGGTTTCCGTGCAGAAGGTGGATATATGTTCGGTTTACCATTCTACGAAGGATGGCGATCCAATGTCTGCGAAGATTATTATGAAATAGAAAATTCTCCGAACACAAAATTTGAGGGATATACAATTAGCATCGGTCCTTGGTTTGGATTTTAATTCTATCATCATAAAGCCCTGCTTTGATTAGTGGGGCTTTTTTTTATATTTTCAAAAAATTAGACAGATTTATTAGATAAAATAAAAAACGATTCTCAAAAGGAGTAAAAAAATGTTAAGAAAAAGGCTAGCTTTATTGTTACTAACAGGATTGGTAATGTTTGCATTTATGGGATGTATTGATATTGATATTGAGGGTGGTAAAGTAAAAGTTGATGGGGTGTATCTTAAAAATGAGAGAATCATTCATTTCACTAATTCAGAAAGTAATAGCAAATTTATTGCCGATATTTATAAAGGTAAGGTGCAATTGCAAGCAGGTAGCGAAATCGATCTGCAAGTAAAAATTTATGAAAAAACAGAAAATGATGTTTCATTATTTTTTAAAGATGGAAAATTACTCGGAAAAACCCGATCCGGTGATCCCTATGCCATCGGCTCATTGACCGGTACTATATCTCAGGTTGAAGAAATTGATATTGATTCAGGCGCCGGGAATATTACAATTGAAAATATTGAAAATAAAAGCGTTTTATTGGATACTGGAGCTGGAAATGTGAAACTATTAAAATGCAGTATTTCTAACATCAATATTGACACAGGGGCTGGAAATATATTTCTTGAAGATATTATTTCCCAAAACATAAAACTTGATTCAGGTGCGGGTAATATTGAAATTTCCGGAGTAAGAGCCGATGATATCAACTGTGATTCCGGTGTGGGTAATATTTCTGCGTATAGTTCAAGTGCAAAAACCGTTGAGTTTGATACTGGCATCGGAAATATTTCAACATCAGATTGTGATTTTAAATCCAAGGATTTTTCCACAGGTTTGGGAAATGTTCATAATCTGGATTCAAAAAGCAGAAAACACGAGGGTGTTGAATTATAAATTCGGATAAAACATGTTTAATGCAATCACAAAATCTTTGACAACTTTGGTTGTAGTTGCCGGTGCTTTACTCAACACCAATTTATCACCCGATTTCACTAATGTTCAGGTGGAATATTCAAACCATGATTTCATTTGCAGTGCACAATTAAATAATTGCTTCGACGAACATCTTGAAAAGGTTTTTCAATCAGGTCAAAAAGTTCGGATAACATACACGATATTTCTTTTTATTTCGAATTCCGATACAAAAATTGCTGAAAAAGAAATAAATCGCGAAATCGAATTTGATCTAATTGATGAAGTCTATAAAGTGAAGCGATCTGAAGAACATGAATGGAAATTATTTGAAACTTTAGATGAAGCAAAAGATCAATTGACCATAGTAGAAAAAGTAACAGTCACAAATTCCTTGCAATTGGATTTGGATCAAAGATTTTATCTGAAAATAAATGCAACTATAAATCCTATTTTTCTGGATATATTTCAAAAAAATTATGATTTAATGAAATATTGGAATAATAAATCCCCAAGTTATAGAACGAAAGATTTGAGATTGAAAAATAAGCGTACATGAAATTACCCTCCTTTAAATTTCAAATTCTTGGTTTGATATTTATTTTATTACTCGTTTTTGGAGTTCTCACACGAGATTTTTTTATTAATCAATTTGCTGATTATACAAAAGATAATAACTCAATCAGATTGTATAGAAAAACTCACGATTTATATGAAAATCACAAAGAAGAACTTCAAAAAGATGAAATTCAACCAATTTTACGTGGGATAAATCAAATTGAACTTAATTCATATCTTTTCGAACAGCGGATGACAAATTTGTCAACCTATTACATTGTTGCCACGATTCTAATATTATTTTTAATATTCGTAATCCTTATAAATTTATTATTAAAACCACTTACAAGACTTCAAAATGCTACAGAAAAAGTAAGAGCTGGAGATCTCACAGTAAATGTAAGAGAATCCAGATTCTCTCCAATTAATGAACTTATCAGATCTTTTAACGAAATGGTAACCGAAATTGATGGAAGTCGTGAGAAATTGATCCAGGCAGAAAAAGATTTGATGTGGAGGGAAATGGCTCAGGTTCTTGCCCACGAAATAAAAAATCCTCTCACCCCACTTCGCCTCGCTACCGAAAGACTTGAAATGAAGCATTTGCAAAAAGCAAAAAATTTTGACGATGTTTTTACCAGCTCTATTGAAGTAATCAACGAGGAAATTTCGAATTTGCAGAAGTTAGTCAAAGAATTTTCCCAATTTGCAAAAATGCCTACAACCAATTTTGTTTTCTGTGATGTTAATTGTGAAATAAGAAAAATTATTCTTCCCTATGTAGATTCCGCCGACATACATTTGGATTTGCAAGATGATTTGCCCCAATTTGAGTGTGATAAATTGCAAATGAAACAAGTTTTTGTTAATCTTATTCAGAACGCTATTCATGCAATTTCTTCAAATGGGAATATTAGCATTTTGTCAAAGTTTGAGGATGATAAATTCATTTTTGTTATACAAGATGATGGGGAAGGGATTGATAAAAAGAACATTAATGAAATATTCCGTCCATATTTTACAAATAAAGTAAAAGGAACCGGACTCGGTTTGGCTATCGTTAGAAGAATAATCAAAGAACATAATGGCACTATCAGTGTGGAAAGTGAAAAAGGGGAAGGTTCTAAATTTACTATGATTTTTACAAATTCTATGAGCAGCAACTACCAAGGCTAACTTAAATCGGATGATTTTTTTTGTGCTGGATATTTATAATATAATGTGTTACTCAACTATTTTATGAATGGTTAGGCGATTTGTTTGAGTTTTGAATTATTGCGTGTATTTATTGTGTTTCGTGGTCATTGTCTTTTATTTTTTATCTGAATAGCCACGAGATTTATCTCGTTGAAAGAAAGATCAAAATTATCGGGGGTTTTAACCCCTATAAAAAAATTAGAACTAATAAGATTTATCGCAGAAAGAATTGAAAGGATTGCATGAATATATTAATAATTGATGACGAAAAAAATATCAGACGAGTTCTTGCTGAAATTTTGGAAGATGAAGGATATTCCGTTTTCACTTCAGATAGTGGCGAAGACGGGTTGAAATTGCTATCTGAAGAAATTATTGATCTGGTTTTTTTAGATGTCAAATTACCGGGGATTGATGGAATTGAGGTTTTAAAGAAAATCAGAGCAGAATTTCCTGATCTGGATGTGATCATGATTTCCGGACATAGTAGTATAAAAATTGCCGTTAACGCCGTGCAAATTGGAGCTTATGATTTTCTGGAAAAACCTCTCTCTCTCCATAAAGTTACAATCACAGCTCGTAACATCTCAGAAAAAATCCGATTGTACAAATATTATGAGCAGGAATCGGAAGAAGTCTCAAACAAATATCGCATGATCGGTACTTCTGTGGAATTCCGCAAGGTGCGGGACTTAGTTTCCAGAATAAGCAAAACTAATAGCAAAGTTTTGATTCGTGGCGAAAATGGTACCGGAAAAGAACTTGTTGCTTATGCACTCCATCACCAGAGTGACAGAAAAGGAGCGCCCTTCATTAAATTCAATTCTGCTGCAATTCCTAAAGAACTGGTGGAAAGTGAGTTGTTCGGACACGAAAGAGGTGCCTTTACAGGTGCCGATAGAAAAAGAGTAGGTAAACTGGAAGCTGCTCACGGTGGAACATTATTTATGGACGAAATAGGGGACATGAATCAAGAAGCACAAGCAAAAATCTTGCGAGTTATTCAGGATGGAAAATTTGAACGCGTCGGATCGAATAGAACCATTGATATTGATGTTCGAATTATTGCGGCAACAAATAAGAATTTGGAAGAAATGGTTCGGGAAGGACAATTTCGAGAAGATCTATTTTATAGATTGAACGTGATCCCAATAACAATTCCACCATTACGGGAACGGAAAAATGATATTCCTGTTTTGCTTTCCTACTATTTAGATTATTTTGCAGTTGAATTGAAGGTTGCCCCCAAATTATTTTCTAACGATGCAATCTTGTATCTGACAAATTGTGAATTCCCGGGAAATGTGAGAGAATTAAAAAATTTGGTGGAAAGATTGTATATTTTATCAGACAGTAAAATTATTGCTCAAAATGAAGTCATTGGACAAACTCGTTTTGCAGAACCCGCAAAAACTTTAGAACTTCCATTCTTAGATATTAAAAATTTTAACGACGCTAAAATTGGATTTGAAAAATACTATTTGAAAAAATATTTGGATAGAAATGGCGGAAAGATAGGCGAAACAGCCGCAGAAGTTGGACTTCAGCAATCAAACCTCTCTCGCAAACTTAAAGAGCTCGGGATAACCTGAACAAAGAGAAAAAAAATTAGTGTATTTTAATTTTTTCCAAAAGGGATAAATAAAATTACAAAGTCGACTTTTTCGTGTATTT
>JAYEKN010000283.1:9730-24222 GCA_034661015.1 Candidatus Cloacimonadota bacterium | reverse complement strand
CAATCAAACCTCTCTCGCAAACTTAAAGAGCTCGGGATAACCTGAACAAAGAGAAAAAAAATTAGTGTATTTTAATTTTTTCCAAAAGGGATAAATAAAATTACAAAGTCGACTTTTTCGTGTATTTTGTGGTAAAAAAGTATTTTAATCAGATTGATTTTTTCGTGTTTTTTAGTGTATTTCGTGGTAAAAAAGTATTTTAATCAGATTGATTTTTTCGTGTTTTTTCGTGTATTTCGTGGTAAAAAAGTGATAAAAGTAATTATTCCATTCCCCGACGTGGATAAATAAAATAGTATAGGTTTGGCGATAGACTAACCTCTGCGTGAAAATTAGCAGGATTTAATTTGCTGAAAACGATAAATAATAAATATTTTCAAAGTTCAAATCTGTTTCGTGTTTTTTAGTGTATTTCGTGGTAAAAAAGTATTTTAATATGAAAAAAGTATATTTAAGATTTTATGAAGAATTGAACGATTTTCTTCCTCCTCAAAATAGAAAAATACAATTCACACATCCCATAAAAACCCGCCAATCTGTCAAAGATCTGATCGAATCGTTTGGTGTTCCACACACTCAGGTTGACCTGATTATCGTGAATAGAAATTCTGTGAATTTTTCCTATATCGTTAAAAATGATGATGAAATTAGCGTTTATCCCGTTTTTGAAACATTTGATATTAAAAACGCAACCCATCTGCAGCAATCTCCTCTCCGAAAAACAAAATTTATTCTGGATGGAAATCTCCATAAACTCGTTCATTATATGAGAATGCTCGGTTTTGATACAGAATTTGCAAATCAAGTTAGCGAAGAACAATTAATAAAACGAGCGAAAATTGAACACAGAATAATCATCAGCAGAAACCGTAAGTTGATGAAAAGAAGGGAATTGACACACGGATATTGTCTTGCCACTACAGATTGGATAAAGCAGTTAGGAAAAATATTATCACGATTTCATCTTTATGAAGATCTGAAACCATTTTCAAGATGTTTTTTGTGTAATACAAAATTGCAAACGATTGACAAAGAAAAAATTTTGAATAGATTGCCAAAAAAAGTAATAGAGCAGCAGAATGAATTCACAATTTGTGAGAAATGTAACAAAATTTATTGGAAAGGTTCACATTATAAAAAGATGCTAAAGTTTATAGAAAAATTAAAAAATTCGGAGGAAAAATGAAAAATTATGAAAACAAAACAGTTGGTGTGATCTTGTCCGGCTCTGGCTGGCAGGACGGAAGTGAGATTCAGGAAGCAGTGCTTACGTTATTACATCTCGACAACGAGGGAGCAAACATAAAAATAATTGCTCCTAATAAATCACAAATGGATGTGGTAGAACACGTAAACAATACTACTACAAAAGGAGAATCTCGAAATGTTTTGGTAGAATCCGCACGCATAGCTCGCGGAAATATTTCTGATATTTCTGAAATTTCTGCAAATGAACTTGATGCACTAATTATTCCCGGCGGCTTCGGTGTAGCAAAGAATCTTTGCGATTTCGCAGTGAAAGGAGCAGATATGTCCGTGATGAAATCCACAGAAGATTTGATTTTGGAAATGCACAAAGCGAACAAATCACTTGGATTTATATGTATTGCACCCGTTCTTGCTGCCAAAGTTCTCGGCAAGTTCAAACCAAAACTAACGATCGGAAATGATTTAGGTACCGCAAAAATTATCGAAAAATTGGGAGCAAACCATATTAATTGTCCTGTGGATGAAATTGTTTACGATGAAGTAAATAATGTTGTAACCACCCCTGCCTATATGCTCGGACCGAGTATTTCGTGGGTAAGTAAAGGAATAGAAAAATTGGTTGTTAAAGTACTTGAGTTGTCTTAAAAGTAAAATTAGCGACTAACAAAACAAATTAGCCATATTGATGAAATAGGAAGGAAAACGGTATTTCACAAGGCAGGCAAAAAAATAAAAAATTCACAGAATATATTTATGTAATTTTTTAAAATATTTTTTTTTCGTGATCTTGTGGATAAAGGGAAGGATAAGGTGAATTATTTTTTTAGCTTCAATAATCCGTATGCCGTGCCGCCAAACAGGATAATGAAAAAAACAATTCCCATAATTATTGCTAAAGCGCTCATTTTATCTCCGATTTTTTAATCTCTTTAATATTTTTGGATTCTCTTTCCACAAATGTGAGGAATGCAACGATTATCGAAATGATCAACACACTAATTGGGTAAATGATTTTATCAGCACTATAAAAAAGATAGAAAGAATAGCAAAACCCCAAATATGATAAAATTCCACCTGCGATTTTTATAATCATATTTTTCATTCGGGTAAATTCATTTCTGTTTTGAATAATGATAGAAATATATAAAATAGTGATTAGCATTATCCATCCTCCGAGCATCAAAGTCCAGATAGGATAACTTCCACCACCATAAGGTTTGGTAATTTCTTTTACGATACTAGAAATTATTGTGATCAGAAGGATTGCAGGAGTGAAGTATTTCACAGAAAACACCCACAGATTGCCGAATTTTATGGCTGAAGTAGAATCCATGTCCTGAATAACTTTTTTTGTATTATAAAACCAGCCGATGAGAATTGCCTCTAACAAACCGACGATTACCAGTCCCCAATTCATCCAGTGATCAACAACATCCAGCCAATACAAACCAGCTCTTGATGCATAAAATAATCCGATGAGAAATCCCACAGAACAGACCCAGAGCACAACCGTTTCGCGTTTTATTTTGAACGAATCTTTCAAGCCGGTAACAATGGCTTCTGACAAAGAAAACGCAGAATCTATACCGAGTGTGAGAAGCATTATAAAGAATAAAATGCCAAAAATAGACTGAGCGATTATTCCACCAGGCAATTGAGCAATAGCTGCTGGATATGTAACAAATACCAAACCTGGTCCTGCATCCACTACTTGATCTACAGGAACTCCGGAATGGAAAGCGAGATATCCTAGGATTGAAAAAACAGCGAAACCTGCAAAAAATGAAGTAGCGCAGTTTGCAAAGGAAACGATCCATGCATTTGTGTTGATATCAGAATCCTTAGGAAGATAGGATGCATAGGCGATCATTATGCCAAAGCCAAGTGAAAGTGAGAAGAATATCTGTCCGTAAGCGGCTAGCCAAACGTTCGGATTCAGCAGCTGGGAAAATTCTGGTTTCAAATAATAATCCAAGCCACCGCCCGCTCCCTTAAGTGTAATTCCTCTGATTATTAAAATAAATAACATTAGCCAGGGCAAGCCGACTGTCCAGTTCACCACTTTTCCAACAATTTTTACTCCCTTGAAAATAATTAAGAATATGGAAAGCCAAGTAAGGAAAAGTCCAATAATTATAGGCCATTGCAAACCCCCAAAATTTGTAATATGATCAGAAATCCCTAAAATATTCGAATGGAAAAATTCTTTTTCGACACCAGCCCATTTTACGCCGATGGAGTGATAGAGGAAAGTCCAAGACCATCCCATTATTACCGCATAATAAGCAGTGATCATCCCGGCAGTTCCCAAAGCGAACCAGCCAATGTAATTTGTGTGCTTTCGAATAAATCCATAGGCTTCGGAAGGTCCGGTTTGATGCCTTACTCCAAGATAATACTCTAATGCAACTAATGGAATGCCAGTGGTAATAAGAGCGATAACATACGGTATAAAGAAAGCGCCACCACCGTTTGAATATGCTTCATATGGGAATCGCCACACATTGCCCAAGCCAATCGCCGATCCGATTGCTGCCATAATAAAGGCACTTCGATTGCCCCAACGTTCTCTTGCCATAATGCTCCTTTAATTATTTCAATTTTCCGAAACTTTCTAAAGAAACTAATTTTGATGTCAAGGATTTGGGAAAGATATTTTATATGGAAAATGGGAGGAGGGAAAAGGGAGAAGGAACACGAGTCCTCTCGTGTTAATGAAAAAATATTAGTTTCTTCTGAAAGATTCTCCAGTCGTTACGCTTTTTCGAGTATGACAATTTTTTTTGTAATTTCAAAATATTCTTATCTAACTCCTTGATCTTAAATCGATGTAACTGAGGTGTCACGGACCATTCCGTGATACGCTTCAAAAATCGGTTTTTCAACGTTTCTCCGTTGGGTAATTTAGATAATTAAAATTCTATTTTTTTAAGCAACATAGTATCCTACAGTGTTTATCAGTATCGAATCTGTCAAAAACACACTTTACGGCTTATCTGTTTTTTATATTTGAATTCAAGATATTTGACAACTCAATGCAAGGTTTAAAATCTCAAAATATAAATTACTTAAGGATTAATTATGCCAGAAAAAATTGAAAACTACTGTTTCGGATGCTCACAGGAAAATCCGATTGGATTAAAATTGAAATTTTCTCATGCGAACAATGAAACGATTACAGAATGGAAACCTACAAGAGAATACGAAGGATTTCCCGGTATTTTGCATGGTGGAATCATTGCCACAATAATTGATGAGGTCATGGCAAAAGCGATTGAGAATATGGGAATCTGGGCTGTTACAGTTGAAATGAATGTGCAATATCTAAAGAAAACCGAGATAGGGAAAAAACTCATTGCCAGAGCGAGGTTTGTTGAAAAAAGGAAAAAAATTCTATATCTGAAAGCGGAAATTTTGAATGAGCAAGGAGAAGTTACGGCAAACGGAATCGGTAAGTATTTTTTTATAAAAGAAGCCGAGTATGAAAATGAATAAAAAAATGTACCTGATATTTTTATTTCTGTTATTGGTTTTTGCTCTCATAAGTTGTGCAAAAAAAATCCCTCAATTTAATGGAATAAAAGCCTATCAATATTTGGAAAAACAGTGCGATTTCGGGACCCGAAATCCAAATTCCGAAGGGCATTTACTTTGTAAAAATTACTTAATTAATTTTCTCGAAGAAGCCGGTGCAGAAGTAAAAACACAAGAATTCACACACATAATCAGGGGTGAAAATTATCAACTGACGAACATTATCGCTTCGTTTTATCCCAAAAGAAGAAATCGGCTCGTGTTTGGTGCTCACTGGGACACTCGTCCTTGGGCTGATCTGGACAGTATCAAAGCAAATCAAAACACCCCGATTATGGGAGCAAATGATGCTGCTTCAGGTGTAGCTGTTTTGATGGAATTGGCAGAAATATTGAGCAAAAATGATCCTTTAACCCACGGAATAGATATTGTTTTCTTTGATGGAGAAGATGCCGGAACAGCCGGCACAGAAGAAAATTGGTGTCTGGGCTCTGCCTATTTTGTGGAAAATTATGAATTCAATACAGAACCACAAGCAGTTATCATTGTTGATATGATCGGTGATGCGGATTTGCAAGTGGAAATTGAGGGCTTCTCATACAAGAATTCTCCCGAACTCGTTACGGAAATATGGAAAATCGCCGAAGGATTGAATATCAAATCTTTCGACACAAAACTCTCTAATTATATTTTTGATGACCATTATCCCTTTCTGGAAAAAGGATACAACGCCATAGATATTATAGATTTCGATTATCCTTACTGGCATACTTTGGAAGACACGCCGGATAAATGCTCTGCAGAAAGTTTGCAACAAATCGGCGATGTTTTGGTCAAATTCATTTATAGCAAATGAACGAATAGGCTTTTTGGGTTAATGAGTTTGTTGTTTTATCTATTTTATTTCTTTGTGCCCTTTGTGTTAAACTAATTTTATATGAAAAAATTCTTAACTCCAAATGAAAAAAAGATCGTCTTATTTCTTGTCTCATTTCTAATTTTTGGGGTGCTGATTATCAATGCAAAAAAACTAATCCCCGATTCTGAAACAGATAAAAATTTTCAGGATAGTTTGGAAACTGTTATTAAAAAATCGAATGAACCTTTTTTGATAAATATTAATAGCGCTGATATAGAAACTTTGGCAGAATTGCCGAGAATTGGACCTGCAAAAGCAAAAGCCATTTACGATTATCGCAAAGAGCATGGAGAATTCAAATCTCTTTTTGAACTTATGAATATAAAAGGAATAGGGGAGAAAACTCTGGTAAAACTTATTCCCCATTTGGAAATTATCGGAGATTCTACTGTAATCCAGACGTTTGTCGCCAGCGTTCAAAAAGGGGGTGATTTTCCCAAAAGTAAAACCGGACCATCCTCAGAAAAAAAGATCAATATAAATTTAGCAGGCAAGACCGAAATTACAACTCTTTACAGAATTGGTGATGTTACTGCTAAGCGAATTATGGATTACAGAATTAAAAACGGAAATTTCAAATCCATTGAAGAAATAAAAAAGGTAAAGGGTATCGGAGATGGAATTTACGAGAAAATCAAAGGGAGAATCACGATTGAATAATGGCTAACAATAATGAACTGACTCCTACGCTTACTTTGGCAAAAATGTATGAGCAGCAGGGGAATTATCCCGAAGCCTTAGCCGTGTATCAGAAATTAGATTCTGCGGATAGCGATGAGTTTATTACAAAAAAAATCAATTATCTTCAGGATTTAGTGAAAACGGAAAATCGGAAAATACACGATGAAATTGATAGTATTGTTCTTTCTCAATCTGAAAAAAGCCTCTTTCAAATAAAGGAAAAAAAATATCGCTCTGATTCAACTTCAAATCGGTATGAGAATGATCCGGCAAGTGCTTTTCGAACATCAAACCAAATGATAAATATTTTTGGAGATAGATTTTCCGATATGACCATTGAGCAGCTGGCTAAATCTCTGACTGCAATGATCGGCAAAAACAGAAAATTGAAAAATATAACTATCGCAGAATTTATTAATGCGATTGAGAGAATTTAGTATAGACCGATTGGAAAAATTATGCGAAAAATTAATCTAACAAACGAAAATATTAAAATTGTAAATTTTATCAAAAATTATGTAAATAATGCCGGAATGAAAAAAGGAATAGTCGGGTTGTCCGGCGGATTAGATTCTTCGCTAATTGCACATCTTTGCGTTGAATCGCTTGGGAAAGAAAATGTGATTGGCGTTATGATGCCATATAAATCCAGCTCTTCTGCCAGCTTGGAGCATGGGAAATTAGTTGCGGAAAATCTCGGAATACAATATTTTATTCGCGATATTTCTCCCATGGTTGATATCTATTTTGATAACTTCGGAAGGAATGCAGATCAACTTCGCAGGGGAAATTTCATGGCACGAGTGCGGATGTGCGTTCTCTATGATATTTCCGCAAAAGAAAATGCTCTCGTGATAGGCACCGGAAATAAAACCGAATTGTATCTCGGATATTGCACTCAATTCGGGGATTCTGCCTGTGCGATTGAACCTATCGGGCATTTGTATAAAAACGAGGTGAGGAAACTTTCTCAAGAACTCGGTGTTCCGCAAGAAATTATTGATAAAAAGCCAACCGCAGATCTTTGGGAAGGTCAAACTGACGAAGATGAGCTGGGAATTTCTTATGAAACTGCTGATAAAATTATTTATTATCTCATTGACCAAAAAATGAATGTGGAGCAGATAATCCCCAAAGGATTTTCAGAAAAAGAAATCCAACTTGTAAAAAAATTGATAATCAAATCAGAATTTAAACGCAAAATGCCACCTTCCCCTTGATTTAAAGGGTGGGTTAGAGTTGAACCTAAAATGTAACTATTATGAATACAAAATTAAAATATGGACAAAAAAAAGGCGAAGTTTTAGTAGCAATCATCAACAACAAAAAGGATTTTGATATCATTAGCAATAAAAATTGGTATAGGATTCCTGTTATAAGTGTGCAAAAATGGTTGATTGGCAGATGGCCACCTGAATGGCTGGCTTTTTATCAAACAAAAATTTTTGGAGCACAAGCTTATTCTATAAGGTATTATGCTCGCGTTATTAATATCCGAAAAGCATATCGTAATGAACTTTTCCCTTCTGAGTTACCTAATGAGAAGAGCAATAAGCAATATTATCAAATTAATTTATTTCCTTTACAACAATTGCCAAAACCTATTTTTAGTCGTCGATTTCGTAGAATAGTTTTCATTCCAACAAATTGGCAAAAATTTAGCACAGCACTTGAAATCAATGATCTCTATGACGAAAGTCCATTAGAAAACAGATTATGGGCTGCCCTAAAGCGACATAATATTCCTGCAGAGCGACAAGAGTTCGTAACAGTAAGAAAAAACAATTATTTTCTTGATTTTAACATTTACTGTAGTGATGGCAAATTAGATATTGAAGCAAACGGAGATAGTTGGCATGCAAATCCAAAAAAGTCAGTTGAAGATAATTTTCGTAATAATGCTCTAACATCATCTGGTTGGAGAGTTCTACGCTTTTCTACCCATGAAATACAAAAAGATTTAGAGGAGTATTGTATTCCGGAAATTTCAAAAACAATCAATACACTCGGCGGCGTTGAGGAAGGTAGATCTTTCCCAAGAAAAATAAATGCAAAATTTAACGGATCTTACCAAATGGACATTTTTGATGTTTAGTGGTTTTCCAATAATAATGAGAAACATAAGCTATGGATTTAACCATTTTATCATTAGATTCGCCCTATGGCGAAATAGTTAAATCCATTTTTTAAGTGGGCTCATTTATGAAATGAAATAAAAAATCAAAAGCATTTCATGATAAATACAAAGGACACAAAGAAAAATAATGAATAATGAATAATGAATAATGAACAAGAACAATGAATTATCAAGTATCAAATTAGCACCGGCGGTGCGAAATATTTGTAGCCAATGGTGTAAGCCATTGGAGAATCGTAAACTAGGCTATTAAAAGCACCGTAGGTGCGACATTCAAAAAATCAAAAAATCAGAAATCAGAAATCAGAAAGAAAAAATTGCCTTTGAACCGAAGTCATCCCTCTCTTTGAAGAGAGGGACTGAGGGTGAGTTATAAAATCAGAAATCAGAAAACAAAACAATCTCTGCATTTCGCCGTTCTCAACGGTGAAAAAAGAGTAAAAGAAAAGAGAATATGAAAAAATATTTTGGAATATTTCAACCGAAACGATGCCATATTTGTCATAAACACCTGGCAACTCGGCAGTGCGTCAAAATCAAAAAAAAAATTTGCTTTAGGTGTTGTAACGAAATCAGGATAAAGATGGATTGTCCCGAAAAATGCAAATATGCCTTGAAACAAGATTCTGATAAACAGCAATTGTTACTGAAAAATTTCTCGGAATCAGTAGAAGAGCAGCAGCACCTTATGGATCTTGCCCTTAAAGAATGGGCAAAAGTAAAAAATAAAGATTTTGAGAATAAAACTCCGCGGGAATTTTCACAAACCGCGGAAGGCAAGAAGAAACTTCAAACTTTATTTGATAAACACGAAGAGGGATTACAGTCTCAAATGAATTATAATACTTTGCGGGAATTATTCTCAATTCCAATAAAAAGGAAGCAGACTCCCAATCACGAGGATGTGGCGAAACAATTTCTCTCTTTCTGTGCTGATTTTGATTATGAAAAAACGATTCCTTTGCTCGTGAATCATGATATTTACAAGGATGAAAAATTTAGAATTAATTATATCAAACGAAATGCATTTCTCAAGCAGTTAAAAGCCCTGAAAGAATTTGACCTAATTCGCTCTGCCTTAAGTCAGTATCAGGATGAAGGTGTCGTGGAATTTGAGATAAATGGAAAATACATTTTAAGCATTGTCCTCGCAAAAATCAACGGGAAATGGTATGTAAGGCAAAAAATTTTTGGTGAATCAGGTTTACTTCTCTCCGAAAAAGATTATGTTCGTCAAGTTGCTAATAAATTTACTCAGCAAGATTTTTCTCAGGCTTATAAAGAAACCAAAAAGTGGCTAAATACGTTTCCTGATTCTCCTGATCTTTATTATTATCTTGGTGTTTATTTCTCCACAGAAGGAAAACTTAAAGAAGCAAAAGAATCATTTTTCAATGCTATGGAACTCGACCCGAACTTCATCGAAGCAAAATATAATTATGGATTTATGTTTCAAGCAGAAGGTAATTTGAATGAGGCAAAAAAAATATACGAAGAAATCTTGTTAAGAAAAGAAGATGTGAAAACCCTTAACAATCTCGCAGTTATTTATGAGCAAGAAAAAGAAATTGAGGGAGCATTTGCATTGCTAAAAAGAGCAATTCAACTCGAACCGAATTTTGAACCTGCTACAAAAAATATGGAACGGATCAGCGCAATAGTTGAGAAGAAAATCGAATCTAACCCAAAATAAAATGAATAAAAAAGTATTTTTGAAATATCTCCCGAAAATAGCAAATAATTTTATCCAAAATCGTCCCATAAATTCCGTTACGGAGATTAAAATTACTCACGCTTGCAATCAGAAATGCCGCCAGTGTAATATCCACGAGATCACCACAAAACCGATTCATTTAAATTATACAAATTTTTGTCTAATCGCAGAAAAATTGGAAGAATACGGTTGTCTCGTAGCAATGATTAGTGGAGGTGAACCATTACTCAATCCCGATTTGGGTAAAATTCTGATTTATTCCAAAAAAATATTTCCTCTATCTGTCTCGCTTGTAACCGGTTTATATTTTGATTATGCTAAAATTTCCGATATTATTGACCTTTGTCTTGCTGAAAATATAAATATTCAAACTTCTTTGGATGGATTAAAAAATAAGGGTGAATATATTCGCGGAGTTCCCAAGCATTCTGAAACTGTTCTCAAAAATATGCAAATTATTGCCGAAAAAAAAACGAAAAGGAATTCGAACTCACTTCTTTATGCGAATTGCGTGATGAGCAATCTGAACCTTGAGCAAATTCCCGAAATAATCTCAGCGTGCAAAAATGTAGGCTGGAAAACAACGATCGGAGCATATCATTCGCTTATTCAAACTACAAAAGTGGACGAAGAAATGAAAATTAGGGATGAAAAAAAGTTTCGTGAAACCGTTGAATTTCTCACGGATAATCCAGACATTCTCAATTTGAACACATTTATAGAGGGATTGCCAAGAATTTTGACAAATGATTTTCCCGATTTCTGTCCGTTTGTTGATGGAAAGAGAACTTCTACCAGATTGACAATTTTCGAGAACGGGGATTTGCATTTATGCAAAAACGGGAGTATCGGCAATTTGCTCGAAGAAGACCTTTATTCAATTTTCACAAGTGAGAAATATTTAAATAGGTTAGAAGAATATAAAAAGTGCCCAGGTTGTTGGGGAAGCTGTTATACTCAAAAACATTTGCTAACTCATCCGCAAACTGTTTCTCAATTTTTTCATAATATAAAAAAACTTCTCAATCTCAAAACAGCTGCCAAATAAATCGTAAATCAATCGTCCCTGATTGAAACCGTAAACCAATCATCCCTGATTGAAACCGTAAATCAATCATCCCTGATTGAAAAGTTTACCACCAAGCGAGACGCTTGGGCTACTTTATGGATACAAAATAATTATGACAGAATATTTAATAACAGCACTAAAAGCAGCCAAATCTGCCGGAAAAGTAATCGAAGAAAATTTTCATAAGAAAAAGAAAATATCTTATAAGGGAAGAATTGATCTCGTTACGAATATTGATAAAAAAGCAGAAGAGATAATCATAGAAATTATTGGAAAGAAATACCCCAAGCATAATATTCTCACTGAAGAAACGGAACATAAACAAAATTCGGAAATGGAATATCGCTGGGTAATTGATCCGTTGGACGGAACTACAAATTATGTGCACGGATTCCCTTTTGTTTGCACTTCGATAGCGTTGCAGAAAAATGATGAGACAATTTGCGGAGTCGTTTACAATCCCATCCTCGGCGAACTTTTTTACAGCGAAAAAGGCGCAGGAAGTTTTTGCAACAATAAGCAAATTTCTGTTTCCGACCACAAAGAATTGGATAAATCTATTCTTGCAACCGGCTTCCCTTACAATATTGAAAATGAAGAACGAAATAATTTAGACCATTTTAATAAAATAATCAAAAAGTGTCGTGGTATTCGCAGACCGGGAGCCGCGGCTTTAGACCTTTGTTATGTTGCTGCCGGGATTTTCGACGGATATTGGGAAATGGAACTCTTTCCCTGGGATACGGCAGCCGGAATTTTGATAGTGGAGGAAGCGGGTGGAAAAGTAACAAAATTCGATGACTCGGAATTCTCTATTTTCGATAAAGAGATTTTGGCAACGAATGGGCTGGTGCATAAGGAATTGGTTGGGATTTTGTAGGAGCTTTAAAAATGGTGAGTTTAATTTTTCTTGACACAATTATCGAAAAACAAATTGTTTCGGGAAAAACATTTGTAAGAAGATTTTGTTAATGGAGTGTTCAAATATGTTCACAAGCTGGCTAATCTGTCTTTGACACGACAGGATATAAAAATTTATGTTTACAAAATATATTAGTTTGCAACCATAAAAAAGAGGTTTTATTATGCAAAAAATCCAAGAAATCGAATCAGCTGTTTCGCATCTTTCAAAAGATGCTCTCAATAATTTTAGAGAGTGGTTTGATGAATTTGATGCAAAAGTATGGGATAAACAATTTGAAAGTGATGTAATGTCTGGAAAACTAAATAACCTTGCAAGCAAGGCTATTTCAGATTTTCAGTCCGGCAACTGCAAAGAATTGTGAAATTTTTCGCTAGCCCATCATTTTGGGTATGTTATAAAGAGTTGCCGTTATTCATTCAAAAACTAGCAGATAGGAACTTTGCTTATTTGAAAACAAATCCAAAACATCCATCTCTGCACTTAAAAAAGGTAGGAAAGTATTGGTCTGCAAGGGTGGGGAAAAAATATCGTGTTTTGGGTGTAAAGATTGAAGAGGGGTTGATATGGTTCTGGATTGGAACACATGCAGAATATGATAAATTAGTGTAGTAGCAGTCTAAACCCCATTCTCTACATTTTCCCAACGATTTATAAATATTTTAGAAGAAGTAAAGGAGAAAAATCCGGCAGCTCGGAATTCTCTATTTTCGATAAAGAAGTTTTGGCAACGAATAGGTTGGTGCATAGTGAATTGGTTGTGATTTTGTAGGAGATTTAAAATGTTGCTTTCAGATTTTCTTGTTAATAAACAAATTACCCGGTTTTTCTCCCCTTGATTTTGTGATAAAAGATGGAGTTTTGTATGGTTTTATTGCTTTCTGGATAGACTAGGGAAGTGTAGCGAAAAAATTGCTGTAAAAATCATAACAGGCGAAAAACTGGTAGATAAAAAATTGCAACTCCCCAAGGTTACCCGATTATTAATGAAAAAAGAGTCGAAGATCTGAATATTAATATTCCCAAACAGATGTTTAATGAAGTGGAGGTTGTTAGGTAAAGTCAGTTTTCATTTTCTTGACAGAATTTTTACATTATGCTGTTAATCAAATTATCAAATTAGGAAAAAGGAGCAAAAATGGATACGAATAAAAAATCGGAATTTAAAGTAAAAGGTGAAGAACTTCTTAAAAAAGTTAAAGAAATAATTCACGCCGGTAATGTTCGCCGCATAAAGATCAAAAACGGAGAAGGAAAAATTTATCTCGAAATTCCTGTTACAATCGGGGTGGTTGGCGCATTGCTATTACCTGTTTGGGCAGCTATCGGAGCTTTGGCTGCTGTAGCATCCAGTTTTACTATTGAAGTTGTAAATATTGAAAAAGACAAAGAAGATTAGGTAACTTGTTTGTAGAAAGAATTTTTTCTGCCCATCATCTTTTTTGCGGGACTTAAATTTATTTCGAGAATTTTATTTACGCTTGCTCATATAATTTGAAATTAGCCTAACGTAACTGAGAGGGCAGACTATCGGCAGTTTTCCAATTTTGCAGAGATAAGGAGAAGAGTGAAAAAAATATTACCGTTATTAATAATTTCAATAATTTGTTTTGGAGGATTAATGGCGCAAGATGAAACAAAAAATGAAGTGAAAAAGGTATTGCAAGATAAAGAAAAGATGCAGACTCTCCATCAATATTTTTCTGCAACCTGTTTCAATAATTGCTGGAAATTTATCGAAAAATCTGAACTTTCCGCAGAAGATGTAGAAAATATGATCGTGCTTTCAAATGCATCATTGTATCATTGGAAACAAAGAGAAGATTGCACTCCGCAGAATTTATCAATTGCATATTGGCAATTGGGACGTGTTTACGTTTTGGCTAAGGAATTAGATATTGCGAAAGACTATTCCCAAAAATGTATTGATATTTCTCTGAAAAATGAACTTTCGCCCTTTTATATCGGCTATGGATACGAAGCGATGGCAAGGACTCTGGCAAAGCAGAAAGATTATGATCAGGCAAAATTGTATCTTCAAAAAGGTTATGCTGAATTGAACGAAGTTACAGACAAAGAGGATAAAAAATATCTAAAAACAGATTTGGATAATATTAGGGAGATGATTCAGTAAATTAATTTAGCCTGAATATTTGCAATTATTTTTAAATTTTTCGTAATACGCTTTTCCAAAGCGTTATGTTTTGCCGTTTCGGAGAAACGGATTACGGTTTTTGCCGTTTAACATTTCAAAAAAACGGATGACATTCAAAATACGCTTTTCCAAAGCGTTAACCCCATATTCCG
>JAYEKN010000283.1:5151-9630 GCA_034661015.1 Candidatus Cloacimonadota bacterium | reverse complement strand
TACGCTTTTCCAAAGCGTTATGTTTTGCCGTTTCGGAGAAACGGATTACGGTTTTTGCCGTTTAACATTTCAAAAAAACGGATGACATTCAAAATACGCTTTTCCAAAGCGTTAACCCCATATTCCGAAATATTTTCGGAATCATAATTCAAAAAAGGATTTATAAATTTTTAAACGGGAGATAGGACATATAATCTGCGTGGTGGATTATTAATCCTTCTGTGGTTCGTTTAAACCCATCACCTTCTTTAGAGTGAACTGCAATTACGTGGCAAACTTCGTCGGGAATTCCACAGGCTTGAGCCAACGAAACACCGGTAAAGGCATGGCGAAGCAAAGAACCGGATTTGCTAAATTTGATAGAATCACCGTCTTTTTCATATTCTACCAATTTACCCACATCACACAAAATCGCTCCTGCAATTACAACATCCATATCAATTGGAAGGTTGCTACCGAAGGATTTTTGCATTACTTTTGAAGATTCGTGAGAAATATGCACAACTGCCCGTTTGTGAGCCATAAAACTGACCTTGCAATTTTTTACGAGCAGAGTGAAGGGAATAGTTTCCAAATCTTCGGGTGTTAAAACACTTTTCTCAAATGCTAATTCCCAAGTTTTCGCAACTTTTTCGCGTAAATCTTCATTTTTTATCCAGCTTAACTCGGTGCCCCACAGCTTGTTAATCGCATTATTCATTATTTTTCACCTTTAATTTTGTTTGTATTAAATCTTTATGATCAAGTCGTAATAAATTTGTGAATTTATGGATCAAGTAATCCTCATTCACATCCAATTTGTCATCCGAATAAATTATTTCCCAGGCAGATTCAAGGATTAAAAGTTTTTCTGCTCTTGAAAAGTATTCATTAATTTTGTTAGTAAATTGCCAGAGGTCAATGCTTTCATCAATCACTTTTTCAGATTGTGAAATCAGCTCTTTTATTTCTTCGTAATTCAGGGTAAATTTTTTTTGGAGGATTTTTTGAATGATTTTCTCTTCCTCTTTTGTGAATTGATCGTCTGCTTTTGCAATCTCAAGCAATAGAGCACAAGTAGCAATTTCGATTTTATCTTTTTGATCAACAGTATTAATCGCTGTGGTATTACTTTTATTAAATGAAAAAATATTTTTTATATTCATAAACGCCGTGATTTGTGATTACATAATTTTGTGTAAAGTTTTTTGAAAGAAATCAAAAAAAAACCCTGCAAAAGATTTTTATTTTGCAGGGTTTTGGGAAATATAATTTATTTATTTCTCAGGTCGTTTATTTCTTGAAGTTTATCATTGAATTTTACATTTTGCATATCAATTTCACCCGCAATTTTAAATTGGTTTTCGGCTGAGTCCAAATCACCCTTTTCGCGATAAATATCACCAAGAAGAATACGCAGATCAAAACTATATTGGTTTAAGGTTAAGCACTTGTTTAAAGCAACATCTTCTGCTTGGTCATATTCATCTAAAAAGAACAGGATTAGAGATTTCAAGTAATAGAAGTACCAAATTTTGTTATCCTCCAATGCCTTATTTATTTCGGTTTGTGCAGTTCCGAAATTTTTGTTATCAAGATATAACTTGATTTTGTATCTCCAGGGGGCAATATATTCGGGATCAATTTTCAAAGATTTGTTGAAAAGAATATCGGATGTGGCATATTGGCCATTGAGATAATAAATTTTTCCGAGATAAAAATATGGTGGAGCAAAGCTGTTGGTTTTTTTTGTGATGATGTCGAAAATATGTTGAGCTTTACCCAGATCCCGTTTCTTTTCAAGTTCCAAACCACGATTGAAAGAAGAGAGGATCTCCTCTGAAATATTACTTTGGGAAATTTTCAAGGAAATAAGGAGTGTTCCGAGATCGGAAAGGAAGTTGACATCTGTACATTTGCGAATTGCCAATTTTATATTCTCGTCAAAAGAGGGATATTTTTTTTGAAATAGGTTGTTAAATCCGGTGAAAAGATCATAGTAAGGTTGTTTTTCTTTATCCTGCAAACTACCAAGATTATCCATAATGTTTTGCGAGAAGACCATTTGAGAGTTTTGGATATTATTATTGATTAAATAAACAAATAGCTGAAAATCTTTTGTCCATCCAAGTTCATTAAGTTCCATTGCTTTTTCTGAAAAATATTTATCCTCGGAGTTTTCATTTAATATTTGCAGATTCAGAGAATCCATCTTTTCAATGTTTATGATCTTGTCTGTGTGGCAAATTAATCGGGCAGTTAGATCAATAAATAAATTAAATTTGTAGGAATTGTAATCTTCAAAAGAAAATTGCTCCATATATTTTTCCTTTAAATTATCCAAAGCAGTTTGAACCTTTGTAATAAGCAGAAGCAGATCATCTTTTATTTTCGATTCATCTTGAGCATCGAAATACGGCTCGAAAGTTTGTAACCCTATTTTTAATCCTGTAAGAATTGAATCTACTTGTGTGATTTGGGCAGTATTTGTGGTTTGATTCTTTTTAATTTCGAGCTGCATAAATTCAAAATCACTTTTGAAATTATTGGTATAGCTGTCCACAGATTTTTTGAGAAGAGGTTTTGCAACCTGATAGGAGGTGAAATGTTTGATAAGCTCACTATCTGTGATGAAGTGTTTTAATTCATTGAAAGCAAGCAAATACTTTTTTTCATCAAGATATGTTGCGCCGTCTTCATAAAATTTTTTGTATTCGAGATAACCTGTCCAATATTTTTCGGGGATGCTGATGTTAGCCGAGCTGCCCAACTGATTTGTGAAACGGAAAGTAGTGAAAATTTCCATTGATTTTTTTGGGAAGGCAGCTACTACAAAAGAGATTTTTTCCATATTTAGATGCGGTACTATCGAAGAAGGGGAAATGGAAGCTAATTTTTGCGTAATAGCAATGCTATACAACCCTTCTTTTGTGTCATCCTCCTTAAATTCCCAATCACCAGACGGTTCGTAGGTGAAATAAAGAAATTGTGAGTCTTCAACTGATTTAGGTGGTACGGAACTTTCCCCTCCATGAGTAGAAAAAAATATTTTTACACTTTTTTTGGCAGACATAAACTTTTTTTCCTGATAAAGAAGTGTAGTTTCTTGAGCAAATAAGATTTGGATTATAAAAAGAAACCCTATAAGCGCAATAAATTTTGCTCTATAATATTTCATATTTACCTCACTAAACAAATATTTGTTTTAAGCAACGTTAGATTTTTGATTTTATTTTGTCAAACTATACGGAAATATGTTTTTACAAGTAGATGAATTGGAAGAAAATTGCTATTTGGATAATTCATTTTTATTCCACATGGTTGATAGTTTGTATTTTCCCATTTCTCCCATCAATCTGAAGAACTTGCCAAACTGTTCCGGTTTGGTTAGGAGATATGGAAATTTCTCGAACCAGTTTATCCTCTCGATATATTCTCACACAAGCGTTGCTGAAACTTAGATTTTTGGAATTTGGGTCGTTTCTGTCTGAATAGTTTCGGACAAAAAAAGTATAGTTTCCGGGATCGAGTTTATTAAGTGTAATCGTTTCGGGTCCATATTGATTTAGATCATCTCTGTCTAAGAAGTGCTGATCTTTAAATAGCTTCATATTATGATAACTGACGTGAAAATTCTTTTCAGATTTAGGATCAGGTCCGATTAGATGAGCGTCAAGGTCTGGCGGGTTAGCACCCCAGGAAAGAACAATTCTAAGTTGGAGTTTGGTGAGAATCGAAGACAGATGACCGTCTATGCGAATGGGGAATTCGTTTTCCCACATTTCAATTTCAGATGAATAGGGAATGTAATCCTCTTTTGCAAAAGTAACTAAAAAATGCCCGATGGGTACAGCGAAAAGGTAATTTCCGTTTGAATCTGATTTGCATTTGGCAATTGTATCGTTAGTTCCGATTTCTGATAATTGCACGGTTGCATCTGCAATTGGCTCTCCACTAACAGCGTCCATAATATTACCGTAAACAATTTTTCTGCGGGGGAGGATTTTATTCACCTCAATTATTTGCTTTGTAACGCCGATAATATCAAATGCATGCCAAACAAGTCCGTCACCTTCGGAAGGTAGAATTGTGAGAGAACTATTGCCGGAAACTGCAATGTTAATTTGTATGTTTTCCCACTCTACTGTGGAATTTTCGGAAAAATCATCATCTGAGAAAGAGGTGGAAACATAAAATTGGTAAATACCGTTTTCAAATTTATTGATTTTCCAAGTTTGTATCCCCTTGTCAAAATCTGTGATTGGAGATTCTGAAAAAGCATTTTTATCAGCAGATTGTTGTGGAATCGTTCCGATGATGACTTCAGGTGAATTGTGTGCGAAAGCAGGAAGAACAAGTGCTCCTTCAAATTCGGTCTCTGAAAATAGATTGTATTCAAGAGAAATTTTTGCGATTGGTTCGGCAAAAAGGAAACATGGGGCGAGTATTAATAAAATAAAAATTAGTTTTTTCATTTTTACCTCTTTATGGTTCTTGGTT
>JAYEKN010000283.1:0-5051 GCA_034661015.1 Candidatus Cloacimonadota bacterium | reverse complement strand
ACACCATTTCAAACGCCTCGTTTGTTTTTCCAAATTAATTTATGCAATTGCAAATTCAACCTGATTGGCAAACCGGAATCAAGAATCCAAGTTGCTAATTTTTTGGGAGATAATTTTCTGTATGACGGAGCAAATAGTAAAATACGATTAATCAGATAATATTCTTTAATCTTATTAATTGCCCATTGGAAATCTTTTTTGTTTGAGATCACAAATTTTATTTCATCTTTATGGTCTAAATATTTCAAATTATCCCAATTCATTTTATCAGACATACCGCTGGATGGGGTTTTAATATCCATAATTTTTACGATAGGTTTTGGAACATCTTTCATCAAGATAGTTCCGTTCGTTTCCAATAAAATTTGATTTTTTTGCAGGAGCAATTCATCAAAAAGATCATATACATTTTTTTGCAATAATGGTTCCCCACCTGTGATTTCTATTAAGTTTACTGGATAATATTCAGCAATTTTATCTAAAATATCATTGATTGTAAGTTCTGCTTTAGTTTTATAAGCATATTTAGTATCGCAGTATGAACATCGTAAGTTGCATTCGGCAAGTCGAATGAAAACACAAGGTAATCCTGCATAGGTTGATTCACCCTGAATGCTAAAAAAAATTTCAGATAATTTTAATTTTTCTGATAAAGTTCGGTCTTCGATTGATTTTTCCTACTTAATATTTTAAAATATTACAAAGTTAAAATAACATATAATCTAAAACCTTTTTATAACCTAAAGATTTTTCGATTTTTTGAAGAATTTTTTCGGGATGTCCGATTACGAATCGTTTGGTATCATGGTAATCAAAAAGGTAATATTTTTTTGCATCCCAAGAAAAGTATTTTAAAAATTCAACTTTGCCAAATACTGGAATTCCCTTGTATAAAAGAAGTTCAATGTCCTTTGTTTCCAAATTTACAAGATTTTTGTAGGGATCATCAAAATTCTTTTTGGTTAACAGCAAATTTGCATTTTTACCGATTTCAATTTTTCCATTATAGTCAGGTAATTTCAAAGCACGAGCGGGATTTTCAGTAACCATTTTGAAAAGTTGAGCATCTGAAAGATTTGGGAATGTTTTTGTGGTATAGGAAAGTTCATCTAACAGATTCAAACTTCCGGAAAGAGTGGAGTCCGTGCCAATAGACATATTGATTCCCAGATCAAGAACGGTTTTGAAGTCAAGTGTAGTATCAAGTAAGTAAACATTTGAGTTTGGACACCAGGCAATACTTGTTCCAGTATCGGCGATCTGCTTGAATTCATCTCTTGTGAGAGCAGTGCAATGAACGAGAATGACATTTTCTTTAAGCAAACCCATTTCAGTAAATTTTCTGAATTCTTCTTTGGCTTCTTTATCTGTTCCCTCTGCAATATGGATTACAAATGGAGTATTTTCGTCCGTTTTTTTAATTTCGGTTTCAAGATCGTCCCCACCCCACCAATTTTTTAGAGTAATAGAATGTCCTTGTTGATATTTTGAGATAACGTTTATAGGAAGACGTTTGTAGTATTCATCTTTTTGAACAGGAACATGGTCTTGGATGACTACCACACCAGAAAAGATGTTTTTATACACGCCAAGAATGGCAAGATTTATCCCATTTCCCTTTGCTAAATTTGACAGGTCGTTCGATTTCCAAAATTTTTTTCGTTCTATCAAAGGTTCCGTATCGCGCATCTCTTCTACCCAACGGGACGTGTTTTTGTATGGACGATTTGGTGCAACTTTGGGTAACCAGTTACCCACAAGATGGTCATGGATATTTATTAACCCGGGATACGCTAAAAGGTTTTCACAATTAACGACAATTTTATCTTCAGAGTTGGCTGTAAATTTTGAATCGGTTACACAGATGTTACCAAATCCGCTTCTTTTGTAATTATAAGTAATCATTAAATTAGTAAATTCCATACGGTTTGTCCTTATCTTAATTTTTTTATTAATGCGGGAATTACCTGAAAAAGATCTCCCACAATTCCAAAATCGGCTACTTTAAAAATTGGTGCTTCAGGGTCTTTGTTTATTGCAATAATGAAATCCGAAGATTGCATTCCCACAAGGTGTTGAATTGCTCCGGAAATTCCACAGGCTATATATATTTTGGGTTTTACCGTCTTGCCGGTTTGCCCTACTTGATGGGAATATTCGATCCAGCCGGCATCTACAGATGCACGTGATGCACCGATGGCAGCACCTAATTTGGCTGCGAGTTTGCGAAGAAGTTCAAAATTTTCAGGAGCTTTTAACCCTCTTCCACCGGAAACGATAATATCAGCATCAGTGATTTTAATTTTCTGAGATTCATCTTTGACAAATTTAATAAATTCGGAGAGGATTTCCAGTTTATCGAATTCAATATTTTTGTGGACAATTTCTCCAGTTCTTGTTTCATCTCTTGTTATTGGATCCATTACTTTATGGCGAACAGTTGCCAACTGAGGACGATGCCTGCTTGTTCTAATCGTTGCCATAATATTTCCTCCAAACGCCGGACGGGTTTGAAGAAGTTCTCGTTTTACTTTATCAATAGCCAGTTCAGTACAATCAGCAGTCAATCCGGTTTTGAGTTCTACAGCAACACGAGGAATAAAAGAACGTCCAAGTGCCGTAGCTCCGCAAAGAACTATTTCCGGTTTGTTCTTTTTAATAGTTTCTACTAAGGCTTGGGTGTAGGGCTCATCAAGAAAATTTTTCAGCATAGGATCGTCAATCACAAAAACTCTATCAGCGCCGTGATAGATAAGTTCATTTAAAATTGTATTATCCAGTTGAGAACCACAAATTACTGTGGATAATTCTGTTTTCAGATCATCCGCCAATCTGCGACCGGCACCAAGCATTTCATAAGTTATTTGCTGGATTTTTCCATCTTTTTGTTCAGCAAAAGTCATTACTCCCCGATAAGAATCGAGATCCATTATTTGGTTGTCGCTTTTACGAATAAAGATTGCATCAAACGGGCAAGCAGGCACACAAGCACCGCAGAGAGTACATTTGTCGAGATCGATCTCGGCTAGATTATCAACAACTTTTATGGCATTATATGCACAGGCTGGGACACATTTTTTGCATCCGACACATTCATCTACAATTATCTCAATCATATTTTTTTCTCCGATATTGCATTTGTTGCAATCTCATCAAAATTAGTCAAGGTTTTAAAAATCAAAGTGATTTTCACTATTTTATGATAAAAAGTGAAAACATATATCCAATATAAAAAACTATCAGGATCAAGCCTTGAAGTTTTCCGATTTTTTTGTGAATTTTTGAAAAAAGGAAAAATAAAATCGTAATGAACAGGCAGACTCCCGCATCAAAAATTACGTCTGACGAGAGCGAAATATTTTTGATTGTAGAAGCGATTCCCAATACAAATAGAATATTAAAAAGATTGCTTCCCACGATATTTCCCACAGCAATCGAAATTTGATTTTTCTTTATCGCTACAATTGCGGTTACGATTTCCGGAACAGATGTTCCGAACGCTACGATAGATATGCCGATTACTTTGTCGCTCACACCCCAGATTTTTGCAATTAGAGTTGCATTTGAAACTGTAATATTTCCACCAATGATTATTGCAACACCACCGACTACCGTCAGCAGAATATTTTTTGGTAAGGAAATTTTCGGATGAAGAATATTTCTATCAGTTTGTTTTCTATCATTTTTAGCCATTCTGGAAAGATAAAATAAAAAAACGACCATTAGAACAAGAAGAATGATTCCCTCTGTGCGTGAGATCATAGATGTTGCACTGTGGGAATTTGTAAAATCTAAGCAGAATAAAAAAATTATGAATGTTGATAGAACAAGGAATGGTAGCTCCTTTTTACTTGTTGTGTTTTCAAAGAACAGTGGTTTGATAAGGGCTGCTATGCCGATAGCTAAGCAAATATTTGCTATATTACTACCAATCACATTCCCAAGAGCAATTCCATTAACTCCTGAGAGGGTAGCTTTTATGCTAACCGCCGCCTCCGGAGCGCTTGTTCCGAAAGCTGCCAAAGTCAATCCGATAAAAAGGGGAGATACATGGAAATATTGGGCAATCTCGGAAGCACCATCAATGAAAAAGTCTGCTCCTTTTGCGAGCAGGATGAATCCGAAAATAAGCAGAAAATATGGAAGCATATAAATTACACCTCTATAAGTTCCGTCGGAGTATGCTGGAGAGCAACATACAAATTGCAGTTTATTTTATTTTCAAGAATAAGTTTTTTCATAGAATTAAAAGCGATTTCCGGTTCATTGTTTTCCTCGCTGAGATGTGCGAGGATGATATTCTTCAGTTTTGGATGGAATATTTCCAGCATCAGTTCACCTGCCTGATCATTGGAAAGATGCCCGTTTTTGCCTTTAATGCGCTGTTTGAGATGCCATTCGTAGGGACCATTTATCAATTTACCAATGTCATGATTGCTTTCAAGTACGATTGTAGAGGGATTCTTGATTTTATTTTTGACAAGTTTTGTTGGGAAACCAAGGTCTGTAAGTATCACCAAGTCCTCGTCGGAATTTATTTCCGAAATACGAAAGCAGGAATTGTTTATACTGTCATGTGGAACGGAAAAGGGGTGGATCAGGAAATCACCGAATTCAAACGAGACACCGTTTTCAAAAAATTGAAGTCTGTCAATTTTTCCGAGCCGATTTCCGCGTTGCTTAGTTTCGCTGTATGTGAGTTCATTAATATATAGCGGGATTTTTAATTTTCTGGAGATGATTCCAGCACCGCGAACATGATCGGAATGCTCGTGAGTTACAAGAATCGCACTGATGATTTCTTTATCTACACCTACCATTTCCAATCTTTCGAATATTTTTTTTCCGGAAAGACCGGCATCAATCATAAGAGCAGATTTTTTTCCAACAACTACAATGGAGTTGCCTTTACTACCACTTGCTAAAAGGGAAATTTTCATAAGCCATTCATAAAATTTATTTTTTTGCAAAGATTTTAGATGGTGATTTCTTGTCAAATTTATGGAGAAAAAGTGTTTGCTGCTTAGAATGGATAAATGAGTGATTCTTGG
>JAYEKN010000282.1 GCA_034661015.1 Candidatus Cloacimonadota bacterium | reverse complement strand
GTTTTTTTAGCGGTTCTGTATCTGCGCTTATCCAGTTTTTCATTAGGGCATAAAAAAGTGGTAGAAGCATGCTGATTTTGAAATTATCATCGATTATTTTAAGAGACTGAAGGTAATATTCAGACTGAATAATAGATTCGCCATTTTCTTGATAAGACATCGACCATGCCAGCTTTCGTACATAGCGTGTATCATTAAAATCCTTTTCTACAAATTGATAACCTTTTTTTGCACCTTCCATAAACAATCGGAATATCTTCCCTACATCAGGAGGCTCTTTGAGCTTGAATGGTGAGAATTTAAGCTCAACTTTTTTTACTTTTGTTTGAGCGTTCTTGATTTCTCGTAACGTGGAGCTTAAAAGTAAATTATCGAAAGTTGCAGAAAACAGACTTTCATCAAAATTAAATTTTAGCAGCTTTTTAACGGTTTCCATTGTTGCCAAATTCCTTAAATTGATGATTTTGCAGTGTTGTCCAGTCAATAAAGCTGAACTTAAACTCCACTCTTCTATTACTGCGGCGTCCTTCTTTTGTTATATTGGACGCAATTGGATCTACAAAACTTTTACCAACAACTGAAAGTCTTTTCCGCAAAACATCCCCAAAATTAAAATTTATAAAAGATTTTGAGTAAATATAGGATGCAACACTAAAAGCTCTTTTAAGGCTCAAATCCAAATTGTAATTATATGGGCCTATGTTATCTGTATGACCCTCAATTATAACCTGCCCAATCTGCTCTCTTATCTCATTTTTTGCAAAAAGTATCTCGGCATATTTAGGCATAAATCTTTGAAGGAACTTTTTTCCATTCTCCTTTAGTTCAGCTTGTCCATAATCGAAAAGTATTGCCTCTTTTATTCGTATAGCGCCTGTCCTGGGATCAACTTCTATATCAAACTGATCCATTTCCCCTTTCAGTTGAGCAATAATACTTCTTTTTGCCATTTCCTGATCACTTATTAATTCCAGACGATCCTTGTTTCTCTCATGCTGCTCTGCAAGTTTTAATAATGTTCCAACCAGAATTAAAATGAAAATTAATAAAAGCGCTGACATTAGATCGCTGATTGAAAGAGAAAACATATTCTCTTTGTTTGAAAACGATTTTTTTTTGAAAATCCTCTCCATTTAACTAACTGCCTTCTAATTTATCTGAAACTTCTTCAAAAAAATCATTAAGAGCATCAATGCTTCCAGCCAATCTGCCAGATGCTGTCGACAATTGATTTGTAAAACCGGATAAATATTCGTTGATTCCATTTTTTACTGTATTCGAATATTTTGTTAACCCGTTTTCTACTTCACCAAATATTTCGCTAAGTCCATTTTTAATGGTATCAAACTGTTCCACATATTCTCTTAAAATCTCTTGATTATCAGATAATCTGTGGCCAATCTGTTCAAGTGTTTCTTCATTAAACTCGTTCATTCTGCCAAATTGCTCTTTAAGGGTTTGAAGAGATGAATTCAGATAATTAATGGAGCTTTCAATGTTGCCGGTATTATTTTTTAAATCGGATGATATTGCGCCAAACGTATGGGAAATATTTACCAT
>JAYEKN010000281.1 GCA_034661015.1 Candidatus Cloacimonadota bacterium | reverse complement strand
AGTGGACTTGGGTTCAGATTGCTCGATTTCAGATATTTGCTCAAATATCCCGAAATGCTGATCTATTTAACCGTGATGGGCATCTTCGGAGTGGGTGTAGATTCGCTACTTAGACGTATCGTCAATTAAAGATTAATTGAACGCTCGTAATACGCTTCTCCGAAGCGTTTTGTTTATACCGTTTCGGAGAAACGGAATACGGGGTAATATGCTTTTCCGAAGCGTTCTGTTTATACCGTTTCGGAGAAACGGAATACGCTTGTAATACGTTTTTCCAAAGCTTGGGTTTACTCAAATGACTATTACTTGACATGAAAAATCGTGAATTTGTATTTAGTACAAAAATTATTATGCGATGGTAATGTATGAGACAATTAGATGAAATAAAAAAAATTATAAAGAGTAACAATTCGGAATTGAAAAACAAATATTTAGTAAAAAATATTGCGATATTCGGTTCTTATGCAAGAAATGAGCAGCGAGAAAATAGCGACATTGATATTTTAGTTGAATTTCGGGAGCCGGTTGGTTTACTTTTTGTTCATCTCGCAGATTATTTGGAAGAAATTTTAGAAAAAAAAGTAGATTTACTCACATCTGATGCGATAAAACTAAATAGGAAAAAGTATATAATGGAAGATTTGACATATGTCTAAAAGAGAATACAGATTATTTATTGATGATATTATTGAGTCTATTGAATTAATTGACGAGTATATTTTGGGAATGGATTTTGAAAAATTCAAGAATGACAGAAAAACAATCGATGCTGTGGTAAGAAATTTAGAAATAATTGGTGAAGCATCGAACAATATTCCCGCCAGTCTCAGAGATAAATATTCTGATATTGATTGGAGCGGAATAATTGGCTTGAGGAATAGAATAGCCCATGAGTATTTTGGAATAAGTTTATCAATTATATGGAATATCAGTACAAGGGAACTTTTAATATTTAAAGATCAAATAATTGATATTACCAAAGATATATCATAACCCGTAATACGCATTTCCAAAGCGTGCTGTTCAAGCCGTTTCGGAGAAACGGAATACGGTTGTAATACGCTTCTCCGAAGCGTTCTGTTCATGCCGTTTCGGAGAAACGGAATACGGTTCAAGTCGTTCTATTTCTGCTCAAAACAAAACTCCCCAAAGAATTCTTCGGGGAGTTTTGTTTGTTTATCAAATTTGAGTTTCTATCTATAGAATTGCCTTTATCTGATAAAGATCATTTTGCGAACAGCCTGTTTTGAGCCAGTATTCAATTTATAGAAATAGATTCCGCTTGAGACATTCTTTCCGTTTTGATCTTTTCCGTTCCAGTTAATTTCACCGCGTTTGGCGGTTATAAAATCGGTCAGGTCATAAGTTCTCACTGTTTGCCCCAGAACGTTGTAAATTGTCAGTTCGGCATTTTTTACCGTTTTTCCAAGTGCGAAGGAGATGGATGTGGAAGCTACCACCGGATTGGGGAAATTTTGTTCAAGAGCAAATTTGTTCAGTTCAGGTTCATTTCCGCTTGAATTCGGGTCATACAAGAAGGAACCATAGACGGATGTATTGCCATCAAACGTTACAACTTCCAACCAGT
>JAYEKN010000280.1 GCA_034661015.1 Candidatus Cloacimonadota bacterium | reverse complement strand
CATTGTCCAAAAAGACTGACGAATAAATCCAGACAAAATACCCTCAAATAACTCGGTTTTTTTAGATGCATTCTTGTAAAAAAATGGGGGGATGCGAATAAATCAATGATAAACTTGACAGGGTATATTCCATTTACTAACAATAGAATTTAATAAATAAATGTAAAAGGAGTAAACTTATGAAAAAGATATTGATGGCGATTTTACTTGGCTTTGTGATCTTATCATTAAGTTGCAGCTGGGACAATAACGATGATGGTCCAAAATCTATGGAGGACCTTGAAGTTGATCCTTATTTTCCATTTAATACGGATCGTCAGGTTTCTATTGATATTTCCGGTCCACTTAATACGGATTGCGAGTTCTATTTGGAATACAATGGTGAATTCGACCCTGAGAATCCGGACACAACCCTTTTGGAAGAACTGATTATCGAAACTGAAACTGATTCAATAGATGGCACATTTACTTGTGAATTTCCTATTCCAACTTATAAGAATAACATTTACTTAAAGTATTTTGACGAGATAAAAGAATTGACAATTCATAATCTCGACGGGCAAACGGGTGAAATTATTGACTCTTTTTCTGTTCCAGAAAAATGGAAAGGCAAAAATTTCGAATCAAAGTGTTTTGCTATTTGGTACTATTACCCTTCAAGAAATAGTTTTGGGACATTAATGTTTGAAGATTTATGGCCAAGCAAGGGTGATTACGATATGAACGATCTGGTTGTGGATTATAAAATGATTGAAAAATATTATCGACGACCCTATTTTCACGTACCTGGTATTGGTTGGTTTTATAGAATTTATGCGATTGAAGCAACTTTCCGTTTACGAGCTGTTGGTGCCGGATATACTCTTGCTTTTGCTATGCAACTTCCGAATCTTTGTTCTATTTCCGGCGAAGTAACTTCTGATCTTCCACAAGGAATAACAATTGAAACTGATAATAACACACTGATACTGGTAGGAGATGCTCATGATGCTTTTGATTCATCCCTTTCCGGTTCATGGATAAATACAAATGAATCCGACCCATATTATCCAATAGTAGAATTTACCGTGAACATTCCCATAGAGTATGTTCCTGCAAGCGATCCCGCTTGGTCACAATGGGATAATGATAGACTTAATCCAATTTATAATCCACCCTATAATCCCTTTATCTATCCGCAAGGAAATCGTGATCAAGAGATTCATTTATCCAATTACCCCCCTACCGATTCAATGAATTATGCCCTATTTGGTACTGGAGATGATGCGAGTGATCCTCAAAATGAAATTTATTATAAAACCAGCAATGGATTGCCCTGGGCAGTTCATATAACAAAAAGCACAGTGTATCCGATTGAGACAAAGCAAATAACATCTGCATTCCTTTATTTCGGGGAATGGGCAGAAAGCGGTGGTTCTAGCCATGATGATTGGTATGAAGACAATTCCGGTTATCGTGATAATTCAAACATTTATTCTGCTCCCTAATAAGCACAAATAAACATTTCTTATCATTAATCCTCTGGTGTAAAACTCAGGGGATTTTTTTTTGCAGACTGAAAAAATCAGGCGGATAAGCATAAATTAATTA
>JAYEKN010000279.1 GCA_034661015.1 Candidatus Cloacimonadota bacterium | reverse complement strand
TGCCTGAAGCGTGTTGATGGTATTTTAACTATCCATTTACCAATATTTTTTGCTTTTGAGATAAAAAACTTTTTGTTTTCTTCCACCATTGAAAATTTCATTAAAACACCAGATAAAGAAAATTTATTATTTTCACTATCATTGTCTGATATAACTATGGGTTCTATTCTGGTGCGGCCTTGGAGAGCATAGGGTGGAATCCGGTCAGCAGTTAATTCTGTGGCAATCAATGCACCAGGCAAATCTCTTCCCAAGTGAGAAAGCATCATAAATTCATGATCTGAATGAATTTTAAGATTTCTTACAATATATTCACGCAATTCACCTTCCGGTAATAAATTTGAAAAGATCGGATGCAGTTTCTGGCTGCTTGTCAACTGCCTTGTAAATGCATTTTCACTTTGATTGTAGTATTTTAACGAAAAAACCGGCCTGGAATTTTCATCAATATTTATATAATCATGGGAAAACGTGAATATGTTTCTGCCATCCCTGTAACCTGCAAGAAATCCAGCTTGTATATCAAATAATTTTATTTCTAACACTCTGACCTGCTGTGGTTTCTTATTCATCATCTAACACCTGGAATTTTTCTAATATTGAAAAAGGGTCATCTGTATCCTGAACGTTTTTTGTCTTATCAAGATCAAGAAATGGCATGACAAGGCTTAACTCTTCGGTCGGAATAAGTACAATTTGAAGTTTTAATACCTTTAAAACCCTTTCTAATGTCTTAAGCTTGATATTTCCTCCAGCCTCAATTTTTTGGTATTGAGCCTGCTTCATGCCAATTAGCTTTTCCATGTCTTTCTGGAGCAAATTAAGATTTTTTCGTCTTGTTTGTATTTGTTTGTGGATTTTATACACCTGCTGCCTCCAGGTTTTTTATATGAAAGTCCGTATAAACGACTGTAATCATTGACTTTCATTTTTTGGTTTCTGCCCTTTAGGGTATTGTGACCGATGAGCAATAACCATGCTCCGGCAAGTTTCTGCCCTTCAGGGTATGCCGATTATATTACATACTCAACTTTCTGACCTTAATTTTACCGGTTAAAGTCTCAAAACCCTATCTCACGCAGCGTCCAGGCCTTGACCTGCACAATCCAGAAAGTTGAGTTACAATACAAATAATATTTTTAAATAGTATTGTCAAACAAATAATACTTTTAATGATTATACAGGTAGTTTTTTCGGCTGCCAACATAAGGCGGGACAGCCTGTAAATTCAATTAATTAGCAATTCCTTGGATTTTGCTTAATTGTGGTATTGCCATTGAGCCAAAATGGTGGAATCTGCGTCTTTTGTGATTTTTTTAAAAAAAGTGTTTGACATCTTTGAAAAACTTGGATACACAAACCAATATGAAATTCCGTCCAATGTTCTGTGGTCATGGGAGTTTCATTTTTGTTGTGGCAGACCTGTCTGCCATGTGGGTCGTTAAAAAATTAAGAATGGAGTTTTTCTTTTGAAAACAGAGCAAATGAAAACAGGGCAAAACAAAGCGTCTTTTTTTATCACGTTTTTGATTCTTTTTCTATTCTGGGTAGTGTTTTCAGGCAGGTTTGATTTTTTTCATTTAACTCTGGGC
>JAYEKN010000278.1 GCA_034661015.1 Candidatus Cloacimonadota bacterium | reverse complement strand
AGTTCAGCTGATCCGCCAGCTAGCGGATAAATAGCTTGACATGGAATTTTACAATGTGTGGATTATGAAATCCAGTATGCAAAGGAGCAAAAATGAAAAATATTAAGAAAAATTCAGTATTAAAAAACATTTCATACAAGAAAATCATAGTATCAATGATCTTTGGTCTTCTTGGATTTTTCATTAATTTTCATACAATAATTTTCCCATTTGGCGAATATACTGCTACTTTATTACTTGGGCTATTGTTCCCAATGCTGATAACATTAAGCTGGGGATGGAAATACGGTTTGCTCTCTGCTTTAGCCGGTGGCTGTCAATCAATGTGGTGGTTGTGGGGTCCAAATAATGGCTATGCGATTTTTTTTGTAGCTCCACCATTTACGCTCTGGATTATCTGGCATGGTATATTTGCACAGCTTCGCAGAAAACAGAAAACTCACAAATGGTGGTTGAGCATGTACATCGTGGAAATCCCCTTCCGTATTCTCAGCTCGATAAATTTATTAACATTTAGCAGATGGGCAATTACTCTTAACCCTCCTTCCTGGAGTTGGTGTTCAAACGCCCCTAATACAATCCCCATGCATTTCTCTGTTTTTGTCACGATTAAACAGGCAGCAGTTGGTTTAGTGATTTTACTTTTCGCTGATGTGCTTTTAAATATCAAATATGTAAGAAGTTTCTTTAAATTGAAAGAGTACATTGATTATAAAAAAACAGGTTATATAATTAGTAGCTTTTTACTTTTGGGATGCTTATTCTGGTTACTGGACAGTGTTTTTTATTCTTTCGCATTTTATAAAGAAAGTTCATTTATTGATCTTCTTGCTCTGAATATCCCGGATTATAATGTTTTCATCCGAACTGTTTTCTTCATTTTCTGCTTGGTGAGTGGACTAATAACTTCCAGAATTTTACGAAGACAAAAAGAAGGTAAAATTGCTTTGCAAGAAATTAATACAAACTTCAGACAGGTAGTGTCTAATATTACAACTGTTGTCTGGAAAGCAGATATTGAAGAAAACGGAGCTTTTGTAAATACTTATTCTTCACCTGTTTTAGATGAATTATTGGAGCTGCCTGCCGGAACCATGAAAAAGGACTGGGACAAGTATTTCAGTTACATCAAACCCGAATACCTGGAGCAGATAAATAATGCGTTCAGGGAAGCAATTGAATCTCCCGGTAAAAAAATTGATTGCGAATACGAATTATTAAAAGATAATGGAAAAACAGTATGGGTAAATTCAAAAGGCAGATGTTTTGAGAAAGACGGGAAATTGCATGTTTTTGGCTCTACAATGGACATTACGAAACGCAAAAAAGCGGAAGAAGGCTTGCGTGAATTAAAAGATGAGCTGGAAGAAAAAGTAAAAGAGCAAACACAAGATTTACAAGTAAAGATCGAGAAACTTTCGGAAAGTGAAAAAGCTATGCTCTTTATGGTGGAAGATCTGAACAAGGTAACTACGGAATTGACAGAGAAAAAATTTAGACTTGAACAATCCAACAAAGAATTGGAGTCCTTTTCTTATTCGGTTTCACATGACCTGCGTGCACCCTTACGAGCGATAAATGGATTTGTAGGAATTT
>JAYEKN010000277.1 GCA_034661015.1 Candidatus Cloacimonadota bacterium | reverse complement strand
AATTATGCGAAGTTTGAGGGGTTGGTGGGGAAGATATGAGTGATAGAGAAAAAACATGGTTGAAGCTGGAGACAAACTATGACAAACAATAAACTTCAATCTCTCACAGAAATATTCAATGAAAAAATATTTCGAATACCTGACTTTCAGAGGGGGTACTCTTGGCAAAAAGCACAACTTGATGACTTTTGGGATGATTTGGATATTTTAAAAGAAGATAAGATTCATTATACTGGATTATTAACTGTTGAAGAAATCAACAAAAAAGATATTCAAAATATTGAAAAATGGCAAGAAGATATCTGGTTAATTGAAAGTGGGATAACTGCATATTACGTTATTGATGGTCAGCAACGATTGACTACAGCGATCATTTTTATCAATCAGCTTCTAAATCAATTTGACGATGATGATGATGGAATCAACTTTAAGAAGAAAGAATATTGGATAACGAAATTCCTATTTCAACAATATGGTAAAATCCATAAATCATACATGTTTGGTTATGAGAAAGATAATCCAAGTGATGAATTTTTCAAAACAAAGATTTTAGGGCAAGAATCTTTGGCAGCAGATAAAGTGCCTGAGCAAACATTATACACTGCCAATCTGAAATTTGCAAACGAGTTTTTTAAAGAGAAATTTGCTGATTTGACTAAAGAGGAACTTGAAATTTTATTTAAGAAAATCACAGGGAAATTCAAATTCAACTTGTATATGATTGATAATGAGTTGGATGTGTACGTGACTTTTGAAACAATGAACAACAGGGGTAAACCTCTCTCTAATCTTGAACTTCTAAAAAACAGGTTGATCTATCTAACTACTCTCATTTACGAAGATGATTTTACTCGAAATAAATTGCGAAAGGACATAAATGAAACGTGGAAAACAATTTATGAATACCTTGGAAAAAACAAAGATAAACCATTAGACGACGATGATTTTTTACGTAATCATTGGATTATGTACTTTAAGTACGATAGAAAGCAATCAGCGGCTTATGCTAAATTCCTTCTAAATGAAAAATTCACTTCCAAGAACGCTCTTAATGGAGAACTGAAAATATCTGACATAAAAGAATACATTGATAGTCTTTCAAAATCGATCAAATCGTGGTTTTATTTGTACAATCCGGAATTCTCCACATACAGTGATGAAACGAAAGAATGGATTCAAAAACTTAATAGACTTGGAATGAGTGCATTTCCTCCCCTGATTATGGCTGTAATGACAAAATGTTCAGAAGACGAGGCATTATCTTTACTAAAATCGGCAGAAAGTTTTATTTTCCTCGTTTTTAAATTATCTCAGAGACCTTCAAATACCAAGAACAGCCATTTTTATAGATTGGCAAATTCCTTTTATTTTGAGAAGGATGGAACCAACATAGATAATGTTATAGAAAATATTGAACGGATGACAAATGGAGGAGGCGGAGGAGAAGAGGATCCTGGTTGGTTCAGCCTTGAAAAATTCAAATATTATATTTCAGATAAATATGATAAAGATGAAGGTTATTATTCTTGGAATGGGCTTCGTTATTTTCTTTATGAATATGAATTGTATTTGCAAGAACTGGCGAGTGGCAATCAAAAAGTTTCTTGGGT
>JAYEKN010000276.1:1741-8576 GCA_034661015.1 Candidatus Cloacimonadota bacterium | reverse complement strand
AAAAAATGTAAAATTGAAAAGAAATAGCCACGAATGCACGAATAAAAATAAAAATGATGAAATGGGAGAAGGGAAAAGGGAAAAGGGAAAACGGAGAAGGGAATTGTGAAAAAAAATAGCCTATCCGTTTACGGATGGGTAAAAAATGGGACTCATTATCTTACGCCATTTATGGCGTTTTTAGGGAAATGTAAGGGCGTGAACGCCCTTGATTATTTTGGATGCTTTTTTACCTATTTAAAAAATGTAAAATTGAAAAAAGAATAGCCACGAATGCAATTCAAAAACTTGTCCGTCCACTGGCTGATTCAAAATAAAATTTCAGTTACAAGATCCCTTTCAACTTTTTCAAAATACTTTCCAATTTTACTTTCATCAAATGAATTCGAATCTGCAAACTTTGATTTTGCAGCAACTACATAAACAGGAGTTTTGAAATATTTCGATAAATAAGCTATTTGAAATGTTCCCGTTTTGTTAATAAAAAAATCTTCATAAACCGCATCAGCACCAATAAGAACAAAATTTACTTTTTTCACATATTGTGAAAATTCAGAGTCTTCTATTAATTGTGAATCAATTCCTGCTTTTCTCAGGTTTTCCATACATATTTCGCCCTCCCCGAGTGGTAAAGAACGGCAACAGTAGACCTGTAGCACCTTCTCTTTATATTCATTAATTACATTGTAAACAGATGAACTGTTGCTGAAAGTTAAAATTCCAACATCCTCTTTAAAAAGAAATTCTGAATTTTTGATATAATCATAATTGAGTATTTTTGTTTTAATTCCCTGCAAAGTCTCTATATTAATTTCATTTTCGGAAAAGAAATTGAAGATTTTTTGCAAAGGTGTCATCTCGGAAAATTTATCTGAACCTGCCAGAATGAAACTACGAATTTTATTCTCATCATACCCGGCAGAAAGCATTGCGGAAATAATTTCTAATTCTTGTTTTGCAAGTTCTTCCGCACCTGAAGCGCGATTTGATAAAAACTCACTAACTTTTTTTTCTAACATAATAACCACACTTCCTTAAATATTTGGAGTAAAATACATCTAAAAATAATTTTTGGAAAAACTCATTGAAAATTTCAAAATCAATTTTTCCTAATAGAATTTCCAGTTGTCGAAATGATGAGATTTAAACTTTATGATTCTGATTATTCTGTAAACCTTTTTATAAAATTATCATAAATTTGCCCATTCAAGAGCAGCAATTAAAACGCAATTCTTTCCAAATGCCACTAAATCATCTCGTTCTTTTATTCCGCAAAATTTGACTCAAAAAATATATTTATGATAAATAGCGAAAACAAAAATTTTAAAAGGAATTTAATATGAAAAATTCAGTTACTTTTTTATTCGCCCTATTTTTGATTTTGAGCACAGTAAACCTTCTCGCAGAAATTCAGCAGGAATATAATTTTGATATAAATAGGATAGAATTTCAACAAGAATTTGGTTATGATTTTATTACATTTCCCGATGCGATAAATTTGGGACAAGTAGGTGCTCCGGACATTCCAAAAAAAATCGAGCGTTTTGTCATTCCCCAAAATAATAAAATTAAGTCCGTGAGAATAATATCTCTGATTTCCGACACCCTTACCGGAAAATATAATATTTATCCGGCACAACCTCCCCAAGTTCTTTCCAAAGATGAAAGTGAGATAAATTTCATTCCACCATCGAAAAAAATTTATTCAAGCAAAAATGCGTATCCTGAAAGAATTGTATCTCTTAGGAAAAATGGGTATCTTGCCGGTTATAATATCGCTTCGATCATTATTTCACCCTTGCAATATCTTCCTGCTGAAAAAAAACTAATCTTTCATTCCCATATTACGCTTGAAATATTATTTGAAAAGAGTGAAAGATATCGAATAGATTTTTCTACAAGAAATGCGAATAGCAAAAAAATGATTGAAGAGATTGTTGCGAAATCTGTTAACAATCCGATGCAAATTGAACAATGTTCACCCGAAATTTCGCAATCCGAATCACGTTTACCCGCTGAAGACCATTTGTACGTTATCATCACTTCGGATGAACTTGTTGCGGATTTTCAGCCATTAGCAGATTGGAGAAAGCGAAAAGGATTTTCGGCAAAAATTGTTTCAACTTCCTTTATTTATGCAAATTATGAAGGTGTGGATGATGCCGAAAAAGTAAGAAATTTCATCATCGATGCTTATGCAAGTTGGGGCACACTTTGGGTGCTCCTTGGCGGTGATACGGAAGTTATGCCATTCCGACAAGCATTCGCATTTGATTGTGAATATGGCAGTTATGAGGATAATTATCTTCCGTGTGATCTGTATTTTTCCGATCTGGACGGCAGTTGGAACGCAAACGGAAACGATATCTACGGTGAAATTGCGGACAATATTGATATGTATCCGGATGTTTTTGTGGGCAGAGCCTCAGTAGAAAATTCTATGGAAGCAACTGCTTTTGTGGAAAAAATATTAACCTACGAAAAAAATCCACCGGCAAATTTTTCTACGGAAATGCTATTTCTCGCAATGGTTTTATGGAATGATCCCTACACGGATTCGAGTGTAAATAAAAATTATATTGATGAAATGTTTGTTCCCCAAAGTTTTGATCCCATCGAAAAATTATATCAATCGCTCGGAAATGAAACACCGGAAAATGTGATGAATGCTCTCAATGCCGGACAAAATTTCATCAATCATTCCGGTCACGCAGGATGGCATGCCTTGAGCATTGGAAATTATCATAATATTGATAGAGAAGATATGGATGCTCTGACGAACGCACCCGCATTTTCAAATTTATATTCAATCGGTTGTTGGCCGGCAGCTTTTGATTATGATTGCGTAGCAGAGCATTTTTTAAATAATCCAAATGGCGGAGGTATAGCATTTTTCGGTAATTCTCGTTATGGATGGGGAAGTCCGGGCAACCCGTTTTTTGGATATTCAGATAGATTCGACCAAGAATTTTATCATCAGATTTTTGATCAAAACATAATTCTGGCGGGAAATACTTTGGGTGCATTAAAGACAAAATTTATTCCACTGGCACAAGCAGAAAATGTATATCGTTGGTGCGAATATGAGATAAATTTACTCGGTGATCCCGCTATGCCATTTTGGACAGATGTGCTTGATTCGATGGTCGTAATCTGCGATTCTTCAGTGCATTTAGGCGAAAATTATTATTCTGTGATTGTTCAAAATCAGGATTTATCCCCTTTCAAAAATGCTCTCGTTTGTGTGATGCAAAACGATGGGATTTACCAAAGCGGTTTCACAAATTTCAACGGACAAGTCGAATTTGATTTTGAAATTACAGATCCGAGTGAAAGCGTTTTTCTGACCATTACAGCCCCCAACAAATTTCCTTTTGAATCGAATCTCGAAATAATCGTTGCTGAACCCTATTTGGATATTGTTTCCTATTCCACAAATAATTCGCAAAAAGGATTAATCACTCCCGGAGATACGATTTTTATGAATATTGAGGTTAGAAATTTTGGAGCGGAATCCATTGGAGAGGTGGAATCGGAACTTGACACAGAAAGTGATAAAATAGTCATCTTGGATGGTCAGATCGAAATCGGGGAAGTGCCGGCTAACACTTCGCTAATAATCGAAAATGCTTTTTTATTCTCCGTCTCTTCTGAGATGCAAAATGGTGAAACGATTTTTCTGGATTACGAAATCACCGGAGAAGATCAATATTTTAAGCAGGGTTCTCTTCCTGTTCTCGGGGCAACACCTGTTCTTTCATATTTTTATAATGAGTATGAGAATGAGAATAATCCCGAACCCGGGGAAAGTGCTGAAATCCATCTCCTGATGGAAAATTCCGGATTTGCCGAATCTCAAAATGTAGAAATTGAATTTACCGCTCAGATCCCATTCATCGAAATTTTGGAACCGGTTACTAATTTGGAAAATATTCCGGCAGAAAAGTTTGCAGACCATATTCTTCCTGTAAGCATTTTGCCAAATTGCCCTACCCCATCTTTTGCGGAAATTGTAATGAATTTTGAAACTGAAACCGGTTATACTTTTGCAGACACATTTTCAATAGGAATAGGTGAAATAGGATTTTTCGACGAGATGGAAAGTGGTGATGAAAACTGGGAGCATTTTGGCGAAAATGATCTCTGGCATCTCTCGTCAGAGCAAAATTTTTCCGGTGAATACAGCTGGTATTGTGGCGATGAAGCAACTTTGACTTATGTAAATGACATGGATGCAAAGCTTCAAACTGAGGGAATAATTTTGGAAAAAAATGCCGAACTCTCTTTTTGGTGCTGGTATCAATTCCCAAATTATGGCACGGATGGTATTTATGCAGAAATATATGATGGAACGGAATGGATAGAACTTGATTTTATCGGAAGTGGTGGTGCTCTCGGAATTCTGCCAACCAGTAACGATTGGATTCAATACGTTTATGATCTTTCCGGATTTCCGCAGGGGACTGCAATTTCGTTAAGATTTCGAATGCATAGCGACGAATCTGAAGTGGAAGAAGGTGCGTTCATTGATGATGTGAAAATCGCAGGGACGAACAGAGTGATCTCTGCGAATTTTTCTGCGGATAATTTATACGGGGCTGAACCCTTAGTGGTAAATTTTACAGATAAAAGTTATTCTGCAGTTGATTCCATAGCTTCTTGGTTTTGGGAATTTGAAGACGGGTCTTTCAGTTATGAACAAAATCCAACCCACACTTTTGATGGTGTAGGCTCGGGAAAACAAACGATTAAACTTACGGTCGAAGATGAATTTGGATTTTCTTCTGAAAAAATAAGAGCCAATTATATTGAGGTGCTCAGCCTGGCAGTGGATGAAAATCCGTTTGGAAGCACTGTATTTCATCAAAATTATCCAAATCCGTTCGCTGCAATTAGCGGAACTTCCATTCGTTTTGGGATCAAGAAAAAGCAAGATGTTCAAATAGATATTTTCAACATTTTAGGGCAAAAGGTAAAAAATATCGTTGCTGAAGAATTACCTCCCGGAAATTATTCATTTAATTGGGATGGAAAAAATGCGATGAATGATCAGGTTTCAGTCGGAGTATATTTCTACCGAATTAAAACCAAACAGAATAATTACGTGAGGAAAATGCTGTTGATGAGGTGATTTGTTTTAGCCACAAAACCACATAAAAAAAATACTACAACATTCTATTCCCTGAAAGGGATAAATAGAATAGCATAAGGTTGCGAAGCTACCTTATGTAATAGAACCGGAAAATAATTTTTTCGCTGAAAGCGATATATAAAAAGCGATGGGAAAAGGGAGAAGGGAAAAGGGAGAAGGGAAAAGGGAGAAGGAAAATTTTGAATTTTGAATTTTGAATTGTGAAATGGGGAAAGGGGAATGCGAAAAAACAACCACGAATTCACGAAAAAAATAGCCTATCCGTTTACGGATAGGTAACAAATAAAATTAAATATTCTACGCCATTTATGGCATTTTTGGGGAAATATCCGCCTGCTTCGTGTCCGCCAGCCGGCGGATTATCTGTTTTATTTATCCCGCCCGCCCAGTGAAATCTATTTTTTTCGATATTTCATTCGGGTGAAATGATTTTATCTTTTTTATTTATCCCGTGAAATGCTTTTATCTGTTTTATTTCACTGGGATTTCACGGGGATTTCACAGGGGTGATATTTTATACATTTATGGCATTTTGGAGTAAAATATCCGTGATATTTTATACAACACTGCAACATCACGGATGTTGCACTCCAAATTTACTTAACTATTTTTTTTATGTTCTTTGTGCCCGTAGTGGTTCACCTTTTTTTGTTTTTCCTCGATTTCATCCATTGCCTTTTAATTTCGGAAATACAAATTCCAGCAGTTACTCCAACGTTTAGCGAATTTTTCCAACCGGACATTGGTATTTGAACGATTTCATCACAAAGTTCCAGAATCTTTTTTGATATTCCGAGTGCTTCATTCCCAAGCACCAAGACACACGGGGATTGAAAATTTGTTTGATAAATTGATATTGCATTTTGAACGGTTTCGGCAGCATAAATTCTAATATTTTCCTCACGTAATTTTTTGATTATTTCTCCCGCTGTTTTATACATTTCCCACTCAAGATACTTTTCAGTTCCCATAGCGGTTTTCTTCACTTTATCATTTTGGGGAGTGGGTGTGTAACCGCAGAAATATATTTTTTTTATTCCAAAACATTCTGCAGAGCGAATGATCGAGCCAACATTGAAGGCGGAACGAAGATTGTTCAGAATGAGATATAGAGGAAATGTTTTATTGTTTGTAGAATTTTTTTCTCCATCTTGTTTTAAAATGATAAAATCCGAATCTCTTAAATCGCTTCCATACTGATTTACAAAAGGTGCTACAATTTGGAGAAAATCCCGCAAAGAAATTGTTGTATTAATATAAATTTTTTTCTTAAAATATTTTGCAGAATCTATAAATCCCAGACATTGATTGAATTCCCTGATAAGATTTAAGCGGAGTTCTTTATTATCCCATTTTTTTTCGATTTCGTTAATGAAATCAAGCAATTTTTTTTGCTGCATTTCTTCGGAGAAGGTTAGAAACTTATTTTGTGAGAATTTCATGCTCAAACTCGCTGTGTTATTTGTTTACTAAAACATTGAATCCCGAAAAACATAAGCAAGATTCGGGAAAATAAATATTGTGATTTGGGAGTATTTGAGTTTATCCGCAAAGTAGTTCAAGCGTCCCCGCTTGAAGAAGCACCTTGCGGATGGTTGTTTTCCAACGGGATTTGTTATCCGCAACCTCCGCAATTTTCGTCGTTTAGATATTTCAACCATTGCGGAGGTTTCAAACCATCCG
>JAYEKN010000276.1:0-1641 GCA_034661015.1 Candidatus Cloacimonadota bacterium | reverse complement strand
ATGTTTTGCTATTTAGGTAATGAAAAATATTATGGCTGGATATAAAAATAGATTAATTCAAAAAAGATATTCTATAAATATCTATAACATTTACTGGAATCAGGTACTGATATGAGATACATACAGGAAATTCTTGGGCATATTGAATGAGCCTTAATATTGATATTATGTATATCCCTCTGATTTTGTATTATACGTGGAATAAATTGAAATGATAAAAGAAAAATATAATCAATTGCGTTTATCCTACCAAATTGGCAGAATAAGAACAATAGGTTATATACAGAAGTTGTGTTTCATGCAAAATAAGACACCAATGAGAATAAAAATTACTCTAAGAATACAAACGAGAGTAAACTATTGCTATATTTGCCCTTATTCAATTAATGAGTGTAAAAACTACTTTCGGTAAGATATGACAAATTTTGACAGAAAAATACCATTTGATGATTTGCCTTTACTTCCGCCAAAATTGGCTGAATTTGAAACAAAAAATATTTTACTAAAAACAATAACTGCAAGTAGGGCATTGGCTAAACTAAACGGAGCCATGACAAACTTACCAAATCCAAGACTTTTTCTTGATACAATACACTTGCAAGAAGCAAAGGCAAGTTCTGAAATTGAAAATATCATAACTACCAATGATGATTTATATAAGGCAGTAGTAGCAAAAAAAAAGTTTGATAATCCTGCCACTAAAGAAGTTCTGAGTTACAAAGAAGCATTATCGTTAGGACTTGACCGATTAGATTCACGACCATTTATCACTACGAACCTTTGCATTGAGATTGTCCAGTGCATAAAACAGAATTCTTCAGGAATCAGGGTTATACCTGGCACTACTCTTTCAAATACAAATGGAGAAGTTATTTACACTCCACCCTCCGGAGAAAGTATAATTCGAGATAAATTAGCAAATCTTGAAAAATTCATTAATCAGGATGTTTCATTAGATCCTTTGATTAAAATGGCTATAATGCATTATCAATTTGAAGCAATTCACCCATTTTCAGATGGTAATGGAAGAACAGGAAGAATTCTTTTGCTTTTATATTTAAAAATGGAAAAATTGTTAGACATCCCGGCGATTTATCTTAGCGAATATATTATAAAGAATAAAACAGATTACTATAAGAAACTAAGGAATATAACAGAAAACAATGATTGGGAAGAATTTATTCTTTACATGCTTGATATGATAGAATCAACTGCTAATAAAGGCTTAATCCGTTTAGATAATGTGATTTCTCTAATGGAAAAAACATCAGAAAAAATTAAGAATGAACTCCCAAAAGTTTACTCAAAAGACTTAATAGAAATAATATTCAGATTGCCATATACAAAAAGACAATTTCTGATTAACGCTGGGTTGGGAACTCTTAAAACTGTTGGCAATTATCTTATCTTACTTGAAGAAAAAGGATTTTTAGATTCAATAAAAGTAGGCAAGGAAAAACTATATCTTAATTACAAATTAATGGAAATATTAGAAAAATAATAAAAGCACGAAAACACAACAATGTATATAGTTTATGGCGGGTGAAGTGCTAAATTTGAATATTTTAACAATAAATAAACATCAGTGTAAATTGAAAGATTTGTGTTCCACAACCGCCACAAAACCATATACTTAACGTT
>JAYEKN010000275.1 GCA_034661015.1 Candidatus Cloacimonadota bacterium | reverse complement strand
GTGCTTACTGGCTTTTGAACAGAGCGCTCGGTTATCAGGCTGACGCTAATATGCTCACCGGTCATATCACGGATGCGAACACCGGCGAGCCCATACAAGCAGAAATAATCGTCGCAGGTTTTACTGCTCCCTATTTAGAACCAAGAATATCAGATGAATTATACGGACGCTTCTGGAGAGTGTTACTGCCGGGAACTTATGAAATAACGGTTCGAAAAATGGGTTATGAAGAACAAACTTTCAATAATATTACGATAAATACTTCGGTTTGGACAACTCTCGATGTGGCGATGGAATCCCTTGAGATTTGTGAAGTAAGTGGAACCGCTCTTTGCAATGGCAATCCTATTTCCGGTGAAATTATTGTAACCGATATAGAAAATGATACGATCTCGTTTACAAACGGCTCTTTTAATTTTGCAGCTTATGAAGGTGAACATACAATAATCGCTCTTTCAAACGGATGTATTCCCATAATTGATACAATAAATTTTGAACCCGGAACTTATCAGCTGGATTTTGTATTCGAGACCGAAGAAGTGATTTTTGCTGAAGATTGGGAAACTGGAATGAGCGAATGGAATGGCAATGGAACTTGGAACATTACCGAGGGCTACGAGAATTCAAATTCGCTTGTTACAAATTCCAGCCAATTTTATGCTTTTGATACAACGATGACCATTACTACAGCAAGTCCAATTAATCTAAACGGAGTGGCAGATGATGTCATTTTGACTTTTTGGACTGCTTATCATACCGAACATGTGAATGATGTTTGTTCTGTAGAAATTTCTACAACCGGTTCCGACTGGAACGAATTAACCCACTTTTCCGGCTACATTCATGACTGGGAAAAGATGTTTATTCCGCTTGACGAATTTGTTGATGAGCATATCTATCTGCGATTAAAATTTGTTAGTGATGAAACGCTCAATGATCCGGGTTGGCTGATAGATAACATCCGAATCATCTCTTCCCAAGGGAATGCGATACACACTCCAAACAAATTCACGATTGAACAGAATTTCCCCAATCCTTTTTCGCACGCTACAAAAATAGCCTTTTCTCTCCCCCAAAATTGTCAGGGGCAGCCAAAAATCAAAATATACAATATTCAAGGCAGATTGGTTAAAACCATAGATTTGGATGAAAGTAGCGCAGGTGTAAATCGAACAGTTACCGTTTCCTGGGATGGCAAAGACAACAGAGGAAATTCGGTAGCAAGTGGCATTTATTTTTATAAATTAGATGCAAAGGATTCATTCACAAAGATTAAAAAGTGTATTTTGCTAAAATAAATCGTAAATCGAACATCCCTGTTCGACCCTTAAAAGTTAATGAATATTTATGAGATTTGGGATTACAAGAAGCCCGAATGTGATTAAATCTGCAAACTAACAAAAAAAAAGAAGGATATTATGAAAAAAATATTTATTTTCATGTTTATTCTTTTCCTTTCAACTTCGTTAATGGGAAAAGAAATTTTTCAACATGAAACCCAAAATGACAAGATCATAATACATTATGAAAATGATGCAAAAAATCTTGTAACCGTAGGGAAAACAATTACAAAAGTATTCGCACTCCCATTTCGCTCTGCAGAAATTTCGATAAGCAATTGCTC
>JAYEKN010000274.1 GCA_034661015.1 Candidatus Cloacimonadota bacterium | reverse complement strand
AAAATAAAAGCATTTCACCCGAATGAAATATCGAAAAAAATAGATTTCACTGGGCAGGCGGGATAAATAAAACAGATAATCCGCCGGCTGGCGGACACGAGGCAGGCGGATATTTTACTCCAAAACTTTGTTCAGAACGCTTTCGGGAAAAACCTCCGCAATGGTTGAAGTATGTAAACGACTATCATTGCGGAGGTTTGAAAAACAACCATCCGCAAGGTTTCTATTTTCCGGAAATTGCGAGTCCGTTGAATTTAATCCAAGGATAATTGTTGTATCCGGAATTTACTCTTTCTTTTGAAATTTCCTCGATATTCATCATCATTTCAATCAAATTTCCATTGATCATTGTTTCCGAGATGGGAAACTGAATTTTACCGTTTTCCACATAATAGCTGTTCTTGGCGATTCCGCTGAAATCACCATTATCACTTGGGCTTCCGCCGCTGAAACGATTGAGGATAATCCCTTTTTTTGTAGATTTGATGATCTCTTCAAGAGTTTTATCGCCTTTATCAATTTCCCAGCAGCCACTACCCACCGCTCTTTTTTCTCCGGTTTTTTTTGCACCATACAGCCCCAGCAAAAATGTTTTCAAAATTCCATTTTCAATAACCGTGCTGTCCTTTGCTTCATAGCCGTCACCGGTTACATAATAGCTAGTTGCAATTTCATCTGAAATCGGCTTTGAATGCAGATTAAAACATTCTTTTGCAATCTGCTTCCCAAGTTTATCCTTAAAAACAGAAGTTTTGGTAATAAGCGGATAATCGGCGAGATAACCTGTGATATAACTCACAAATTCATCCAAGCATTCGGGAGTAATGATCATATCGCCCACAAAATTCTCGGGAATGGATTTCGTTTCGAGTTGCTCGCCGGATTCTCGGAGCAGTTTATCAATATTTCCGCATTTGCTAAAAGGCTTATCCAGTTCTTTTGTAACATGAGCCACATAATTGAAGGAAGAAGTTTTTTTGCCCTCTTTGGACGTGAACATAACCACAAAAGTATATATTCCTTTTTTGGTAAAATAATCCACTCCATTTGAATTTATCAAATAACTATCGCTGGTAGTAAAATCGAAATTGATCTCTTCGATGATCGTTTTGGGATGTTTTTCTTTTGCAAACGCCATAAATTCTACGAGTCTATCGTACATTTTATCCAGATCCGGTTTAGTTGGCTCTTTCACAAATTCGTTTGCCGGTTGTTGCTCGGCAATCTCGTTTGCTTTATCGGCTTTGGACGATATAGCCATTTCCACCGCCTGCTTTGCAGAAATATCAATGTTTTCCATATCAAGATTATTTAAAGTTACTGTCCCTTTTTTGTCATCGACTAACGCAGTAAGATATAAATTGGTATCGAAAGTTGTTCGGAACAGAGATATTTCACCAGCTGCCACATTAAATTCCTGCTTTTCTTTTTTTATAAGATTGCACTTTGTTTTTTGAGCTCCCGCCTTCAATAATGAAGCCTGAGCATAACGGATTATTTCTTTGTTATTCATTCTATTTTCCTCCGATATTTACTTTGCATTTGATTGCCGGACCACCCATTCCAACTGGGATCATTTGTTTTTTGCCACACATTCCACCGCAACTCCAGGACATTTCATCAGAGATCATGGTAATGGTCTTCAGCATATCAAAGGCAACTCCGCTTATTGTTGTATCTTTAATCGCTTTTCCTAGTTTTCCATTCTTGATCTCATAACCCATTACAATTCCGAACATAAACTCGCTAGTAGAATCCGCCTGCCCGTTGGATGATTTTATCAAATAATAACCATCTTCAATGGAAGCGATCATATCCTGCAATTTACTTTTTCCGGGAAGGATTGCAGTATTCCTCATTCGAACTAAGGGTTCATCATGAAAACCGTAAGCACGGGCATTTCCGGTAACATCATGACCAAAGTGCAATGCAGTTACCTTATTATGCATGAATTTTTTCAAGACACCATTTTCGATGATAATTGCATCCTCTGCTTTTGTGCCTTCATCATCCGCATAAACCGGAATCGGACATTGTTCACCCAAAGCTGTGTGAGCAAAATCTACCAAAGTTACTAACTCATCGGCAACTTTTTCACCGAGGAAATCTCCGGCAACCGAACCGCCTTTTACAATGTCACCTTCGGTAGTATGTCCAATCGCTTCATGAGCCAATATTCCGGCTAGATCAGCATCCAGAATACAATCCTTCAATCCTGATTTTGCATAAACACCATTTGCTTTGTCGTTAAGATGTTTATAAAGTTTATTTAATTTTGGATAAAGATTTCGCGGATCATCGAACACATCTTCAAATTGACCCAATCCGCCGTAAACTTCATACAGTTCGAAAGGTTGACCGTCTTTCACTATATTCATCAAGGTATATAAAATCGTTCGCGGAGTCATTGAATATGTGGATGCCCCATCCGAGGTGATCATCTGTTTTTCCATATCCAAATTGCTTAATACAATTGTTCGCGAGCTCAATTCGGGATATTTTTCAGTAATGTGCGAATCTACGATATTCAAAAATTCGATCATTTCTTTTTGGGTTTTGCGAGGTTTTGTGGTTGAGAAATCTTTGCTGATCTTTGCGTCGGTTTTTTGCAACTCACCTTTTTGAAGATTCTCTTTGGAATTTAGATAAGTTGCATTTTCCGAAGCAGTCTTGATCACCTTAATAATCGAGTCATCGGAAATATTCGCATTCGAGGCAAATCCCCATGAGCCTTTTTTATAAACTCTTGCAGACACACCACGATTTACAGAACGGCTATTACCCATCATATCTCCGTTCACCATCGCTAAGTGAATATTACGATTTTCTTGCACGCGAAGTTCAGTGTAATCGGTAAAATACTTCGCAAATTTCGTTAGATCTTTTTTAATCATTGTTTTTCTCCTTCTGTATTTTTTTATCCAATATTTTTTTAAAATCAGTGATTCCATAGGCAATTACAATTAATTCGTGTCTATGCGTAAAGAAAAATCTTGAGTTAATACGCTAGCTGGCGGATTGACTTAAGTTTTTCCAACTCACAAATATAACGCTAATTAACTTAATAGATAATTTTTCCAATTCGTCACGGAATGGTCCGTGACGTCTCGAAAAGGCTACTTTATGGACAGACACTATTTATTCATCCATTCATCCAAAGGAATATTGAATTCTTCTGTTCCGGGAACTACAAATCTTCCGTCTTTAATAATGGCGATTTTCTTACCATCTTTTGTGATCCCAGTAATAAAATCAAGTTCTTCGTAAGGGAGTGTGATATCGGTATGACAATTTGTATAAGCCTTCTGAATATCTGTTTTACGCATTGCGCTGCGTTCATTTTCTCTGGCAGTTATTTCTTTTCCATCGATCGGGTTGAATACTTCAAAATCTTCTTCCCAACTGAAGCATGTGTCCCCAATAGCAAAATGGGGTCCCATTTTTTCCACGATAAGAATCGGCATAATGGGAAGAATGTCATACTTTTTAGCCATTATGTGTGCCTGTGTATTCGTTCCGATCGCAAATTCTCCCATAGGCAAAGTTTCGTGAGGGAAGAGGATATTTTCCTGAATGTAATTTTTATTATCTTTTTCATCTTTGAAATTTGTGCAAGTGTATTCTTTTACATAACCGTCTTCAAAATTGATCTTTAAATTTTCATAACGCATTCCGTTAAGATATGTTTCCTTAACGTGCAAAACGCCGTTTGTGGCTTCTAAGGTTGGGGAAGTGAAAACTTCACCGACCGGGATATTTACATCCGCTCCACAATTTACAAAATTTGTGTGTTTGGCAGGATCTGCAAGCTTTTGCATCTTCACCATAATATCGGTTTCATTTTCATTTTTTCCTTTTACGTGCACGAAATCCGCTTTATCAAGTTCATCCACAATATACTGCTGAATTTGTTCGTGATGGTCGGTATCTATCATATTCAGAGCAAGTGTATCCTCGAAGATAGCCTCAAATTGCTCTCCGATATCCGGAACCGGAAATCCGATTATCGAAAAACTCGTTTCTGTTCTCGGCATATATTTCTGTGACAATTTATTCATAGAAATGCTATAGGATTGGTTCAATTTCTGTTGTTCTCCGGAAAGCTTCAGGCAAGTTTTCTTTTGAATAGGTTTGAATGGTTTTTCTCCGAATTTGTCAAAATATATCGGACCGGAATATTTCACCAAAAGATCGGAGCAGTCTTCCATAATTTCCTCTTGAAGAGCAAGCATTCTTTTTACGAAATCTTCATCGAAATAAAGGGCACTATCAAAGCGATGATCATAAACGTATTGCCTGTTTGGACTTGTAGAGATAGCATCATTCAAGATTACCTTAAGTCCTTTTGCATTTAAATTTTTCACAAGTTCGCGAACTATTCTTTCCTGCCCAATATTGTAGATGATTTTGAGAGTTTCTTTCTTTTTAAGATTTTTTCTGGCAAGCTCAAAACCACGAATATATGCTTTCACCATTGCTTTCACAAGTTCTTTGATTTTCTCTTCAGGATAGTCTAACAAAAATTGTGCAGTCCGACTCTCATTTTCCGAAATATTTTTTCCATATTGATAAAGGTAATTCATATTGGAAAGATCTGCGTTCATTACAATATCACCACACTTGGAAATTGCCGGGTCAAATCGTTCAAGAAGTGCAATAGTGGAGCGATCCACATTCAGATCTTTAGTAAGTTTAATGATGATTTCCCTGTATTTGACCAGATCTTCACTTCCTGTTTTTATCAATTCATACATCTCAATAAATTGCCCGAATTTTCGTTTAAGGGAATATAATTTATGCTCCATTGCAAAATTCAAACAACTTCTAACAGAAGTGTAATAGCTGGCAAACATTGGTCCCAGTTTAGTCCCAAATATTTTTGAGGTATATTCCGGATTGGCGTAGCAAGTGGAATAATTTTCTTCGGTTAATTCGGCAAATAATTTTGCATTGGTTGCTTTCAGATAATCCGGAGAATTTTCTTTGTAATAATCTTCCGAATATTCCCGCTCAAATTCAGCATAAAAAAGGAGTTTTTCGGCAATTGTAAAAGCAAATTTCTGAAATTTATTCTTCTGATCTTGTTCTTCTTCGCAAATTGTTTTGATTTTTTGCAAATTAACTTCATAACCTGTTCTAACTGCTTCGTTAAGCCTGTTAATTGTTTCTGTGTAATTTAACATACTGTCTCCTATTATTTCTTTTTAAATTCAAATCCATATTTTGTTAATAATTTTCTAAATTCTTCGGGATCATCTAACCACTGCCCCCATTTGCGAGAAATATGCTCAGTCCAGCTATAAGATTTTCCGTCAAAAGTTTCTTCCAGATCGTTTTCTAACTTAATCATTAATTTTCCACCTTTGTAATAATCCTGTGATAGATATCCCGCATCCATTTGTTCCATAGCCTGAAAAATCTGCTTATCCGAAAATTCCGGACATTGATTCTCAAGCGTTGAATTTGTAACCATAAAATTCCTTAAAATATGTCAAACGTGTGGCTGATTTTTAAAAAATAATTAGTTACATTCTCATCAGTGAAAGTCTCTTCGTTGCTGATATATTTCTCTTTATCCATTAATTTGTTCGCCCCGAGATATACGGATGTATTTGCGTTGGGCTTATAGGTGAAAAGTGGATAAAAAGCAATTTCTCTGCTCTTTTTATCAAATGCAAAAATATCATTATTTGAATATTGCAAAATTGCCCTTATCCAGAAATTTTTGTGAAACTGCACTTTGAGTTTTGCTTCGAGAGTTCGAGCAATATAAAGATAATCCATTTCATGATATTTTTGTTCGATTTCCAAATCAATCGTGTTGGTCGGGCGAAAGATCAGAGTTGTTTCATATTTATGGTAATCTGCCATCAATCCATCATCCAAACCGGTTACTTCATCATAACCGTACCACAAATTTTCCCCACTCACCAAAAGTAATTTGCCGCAAATTAATTTATTTGGACTATATTCCATAACCAGCCAGGGAAAATATTTGAAATATTTTTCATCACCGTAATTTTCATAATATGTTTCAAAACCGGTCCAATATTCAAACCGATTCTTGAATATTCCACCGTTCATAATTTCCCAGCGACTTGATTTGAATTTACCGAAATCAAAATCGTAGATTACATATTGAGATGACCCGAATTCCATATATCGAATAAAATCCTCATCAGTGTGAGAACGAATCTGATATTCAATCCTCGTATCTGCCTTTTGAAAATCAGGTTCTGTAACATACCCCAAATCAGCAACATAATCTTTCGTCATCCCCTTCATTTCCAGATTCAAGAACCAGATTCCATTATAATAATCAGTATCAAACGCATAACCAAATCCTTTATTAATGGATGAAACTCCTGCGGTGTCTGTTACTTCGTTTGTGGTCGCAACCAATTGAAAATCGCAGTTTATCTCATTTGAAAAACGATTATTTCCATCAACACTAAAAACATAATTCTCCTTGTTTTTGAAACTTCGCAGAGTCGAAGCAACCCGCATAAACGCATTTCCGTGGCGTAATTTGTTTTTGAAACTTGCAAAAGCAAATGGAACATTGGCAGATACATTCTCATCAAACCCAAATCTATCACCATACACATTTTCATCCATTGCCGCTAACGCATAAACAGAAGTTTTACCCAATAATCCGGAAAGTTTTGTTCCCCATTTTGGTGCAACAATATTTCTTGTGTTGAAAATTATCAGGTCTGTATAAAATGGATTTGATTCTTCAATAAAGAAGGGTCTTTTTTCATTATAAAAACGGGGGTATCGCATGTTCACATCCACATCCAGTCCGTCTGCTTCGATAATATTAAAATCCGGATTTATGGTTGCGGTTAAAGTTAGATTGGAGTTCGGTTCATAAAATACGTTTAATTCCGCTTCCGTATCCGTATTTTTTTCTTTGATTCCGGTTGTATTATCCTTTTCATCTTGATACATTCCGATTACCGAGGGGATTATTTTCAAATTTCTGTTCGTAGGGAGCTCGGCAAATGTAAAAATTCCATAATTATCATAGAAATTTCCGCCACCTCGCTGAACAGGGAAGCAAGTAATTTCTTCGTTTCCATCCGGAATATGACGTTTGATAAAACCGCCCCAAGTTACGTTTTTTCCACTTTTATACTTAAGACTTTTTAGCGGAACAACCATTTCAATGAGATAACCGTATTCAGTTTTTGAACCTTGCGATTCGTAAAAAAAGTCAATAGACGGGTCAATATTATCCAGAACTAAACCGTCCGCTTGCTCTCCATTTGGATTCGAGCCTACATAATACGCTTGATCATTTGAATGAAATGTGTCAAAGAAAAAAAACACCCTATCGGTGGTATAGATATGATCGCGGCTACAATGGAAATCTCTCATTCGTTTCCGGTCATCAAAATAGCACTTTGCCATCAAATACAGATTTTTATTATCGTACCCCAAAAATGCCTCTGTTTTACTGGATGGAGTTGTGTTGTCTCCCGGAGCAATTTGATAAAAAGTATCAATCTTTACGGCATAAATCCATTCACCATCGCTCTCAAAGCCGTCTATTAGCGGCTGTTGATTCAGATATGGAATTTCTATCTCGACTTTTGCTTGTAACGAAAAAAACGATAGAAGCAAAATTGCTATTAGAATTATTTTTTTCATAATTACCTTGTTATTTAAAAACTTTCAGCATCAATTTCGTTGCTTTTTCTAAGAAATCGTCCGTTACATCTTTTTTATTATGGTATGTATGCATATTTATATAGAGGTTGTTCAGGAAAAACATCACGGCTATTTCCGGTTCAATTCCTTTTGAAATGCTGCCATCCTTTATTCCATCTGCAATAATTTTTTTGAAGTCTTCTATTTTCTCTTTTCTAACCTTTTCGTATTCCTTTTCGCTTTTGCAACCTAGATCACAGATTTTAATACCTTTATTGTGGATATATTTGAGAAGAGAAAAATAAATATTATGTTTTTTAAAATAATCATTATAAACAAATGCGATTGCCTTCAGCTTATTGAAACCAGTTTTTTTTCGGGCTGCTGCTTTGAAAAGCAGGTCTGTGCTATTATACCATCCTCTTAGATATACTGCAAAAAATATTTCCTCCTTGTTTTTAAAATAATTATATAGGGTTGGTTTTGTATATTCAGCTTCGAGAGCGATATCTTCCATCGTTACTTTCTCAAAGCCCTTTTCCCCAAATAATTTTTCGGCAGCATCCACGATTAGATTTTCCCTGAATTCAATTTCTTTTTCCTTTCGGGTAATCATATTAATCCTTCCATATTTTTTATTTTACTTAGAGTTAAATATTTTTTAGCTGCAAATGCCGGTCAAGTATTTTATTATATTTTTTATTTCCGAGTGATGTAAAAAAGGAATCGTAATTTTAATCCCTTTCGGTTACCACTACAAAATTTTTAATTCCAAACAAATTTATTTTCGCCCCTATAACCCCAATAATGCAATAGAAATAAAAGAGTAACTTTTTGGAGTGCAACATCCGTGATGTTGCAGTGTTGTATAAAATATCACGGATATTTTACTCCAAAACGCCATAAATGTATAAAATATCACCCCTGTGAAATCCCAGTGAAATAAAACAGAAAAAAGCATTTCACGGGATAAATAAAAAAAATAAAAGCATTTCACCCGAATGAAATATCGAAAAAAATAGATTTCACTGGGCAGGCGGGATAAATAAAACAGATAATCCGCCGGCTGGCGGACACGAG
>JAYEKN010000273.1 GCA_034661015.1 Candidatus Cloacimonadota bacterium | reverse complement strand
TTATACAAAAAAGAGTAAAAGAATATTATTGGCATGATGACATTAATTGTGCCACCACTAATCTCAAAATTCTATCAGAAAAGTTTGGCATTGAATTATCTGATCAAATTACAGATGCGGCTCTTGGAATGCATGGGGCGGGAGAATACGGAGCTCAATGCGGTTTAGTTGAAGGCACTTTAATGTTTATAGGCATACTTGGAAGAACGCTAAATATTTCAGATGATGATATTGTAAATTCTTGTAACGAGCTTGCTGGTCAGTTTGAGAATAGATTTAATAGCTTGTTATGTAATATTTTACGACCAGAAGGTTTTAATCCAAATAATCCATCGCATCTTTGCGAAAAACTTACGTGCGAAGCAGTATGTTTTAACATTGCTTTTATCACCAGATTTTCAAACAAATACAAAGCCTCAAACAGTGCTTATAACAAATAAATCCAGCGGACGCAAAAGGTGCGCCGCTGATTTATGTTTCTAAAGGAAGTCGAACTTTGAAAAATAACAAAGTATGACTTGTCAGCATTCCTGAAATAAATCATCTCTCAAAATAGCATGGCATGGTTTCTCGGAATTCCTGAATTATCCTCACTTCACAGGTTATTTGAAAACTTTGTAAATACTTTGAAATAAAATTTTGTGTTGCATATTTTGTGTTTTGTAGTACAATTAGTTGTACATTAAAGAAGGGGAGAGTTCATTATGGATGCCATAGCTTATTCAAATGTTAGAAAAAAATTTGTTAGTGTAATGGAAAATGTATGTGATAATCATGATCCAGTAATCATTACTCGTAAAAATTCAAAATCGGTTGTGATGATGTCACTTGAAGACTACAATGCTATTGAAGCAACAATGTATTTATTACGTAGCCCTGCTAATGCTGCCCAATTACGTGCCAGCATTGCTGAATTTGAGGCTGGAAATTATAAAGTACGGGAAATGATTGATGATGATTGCATGGACTGATCGGGCTTGGAATGAATACTTGTTTTGGCAAATGCATGACAAAAAAGTTCTTAAACGGATCAATGAGTTAATCTGGGATACAAAACGTCATCCAAAAGAAGGTATCGGTAAACCGGAAGCACTTCGGTTTGATTTGAAGGGGAAGTAGTCGCGCAGAATTAATCAAGAGCATAGACTCGTATATCAGATGATTGATAAAATGGTAGTGATTTTTCAGTGTCGTTATCATTATTGATCGTCTCATTGAGTTTGGATTCAGTGGAATCAGCTATGAATTATTAATTGCATGGCTTATCGGTATTCATGAAAGAAGTTGTACCTGAAAAAATAGCATGAAATTACAACATAACAAAAAAATGGAGCTGACCACAAAAGCCGAGCCGATTTTTCTTGAATCCAAATATTACGTCGGCTTTTGTGTTAGCTCATTTTGACGTTCGGTGTTTAGAGCTGTTTACAATTTTTAACTGCGGTGGATTGTCTCATGTCAGAAGTGAAGGAAAATAGGGGATTATCGGTAAATTTTTGGAACAGATTGAAAAAAATAACAAATGATAAATTATATAAAAACAATATTGTAAACATTGAATTTAAGAATCCACCTAAAAACGACGGAAGCCATTTAAAAGCAAAAGGGAGTAAGCCCTATACAAATTGGGCATATGCGGTTCAATTATCAGAGGTTT
>JAYEKN010000272.1 GCA_034661015.1 Candidatus Cloacimonadota bacterium | reverse complement strand
AATTTAGAAAGTCTATCATTGCAGTCGCTTGGACGGACTTTCATATAAACTGCCACGGGCAGATCTGGTTTTTCACTTCAGCTTGCCCACAACAAAGAATGAAACTCCATGATTTTAAAAAGTTATAAAGAATGAAACTCCATGATTTTAAAAAGTTATATGGAGTTTCATATAAAAAGTTTTTAAATTACATTCCCAGAATACAATGTCAATAATAAGTTGTTTTTTTTGTTTTTTATGATGAGTTCTGGATATTTGTTATAAAGAATCGGATACCACATACCGTATTTTTGCACCGCTTAACCACAACATACAGATGCTTTTGACGTAAAAAGGGCTTAGGGCAAATATCCAGGATGAGTTCATTAATTTTGACTTTTTTTGATTTAGCTATTATAGTTAATAGTTATGCTTTCAGAAAAAAAGCACAGTTTATGCTACTGTTAAAAAAAACAATCCGAAGTGATGTGAATTATGAATTATGAATTATGAATGAAAAGAAACCAAATATTATTAGAGATAAGAGTTTTATTTTTGCATTGCGGATTGTGAAACTGTATAAATTTCTTGTTGATAAAAAGGAATTTGTATTGAGTAAACAACTGCTTCGAAGTGGAACGGCTATTGGGGCTTTGGTGCGTGAGGCGGAACATGCAGAGAGCAAGGCTGATTTTATTCATAAAATGGCAATTGCCCAAAAAAAAGCCAATGAAACAGACTATTGGATAGAATTACTCTTTCAATCTGAATATTTAAAAAAAGAACAATATCAATCAATCAATTATTAATGATGTTTCTGAATTGAATAAAATTATTGCTTCAATCATTATAACTTCAAAAGGCAAAAATTATGGCAAAAGATAATTCACAATTCACAATTCAAAATTCAAAATTCATAATTCACCATTCATAATTCACCATTCCAGTAAGCCATGCGGATTGGAACTACTAATTATTAAGGAGTGATGTTATAAATATGAGAATCGGGTCAGGATATGATGTACACAAACTGGTCAGAGGGCGTGTTCTTGTACTGGGAGGAGTTACAATTCCTTTTCAAAAGGGGTTAAAAGGTCATTCAGATGCTGATGTGCTTGTGCATTCTGTGTGTGATGCCATGCTTGGAGCTGCAGGACTCGGGGATATAGGCCATCATTTTCCTGATTCAGATCCGGAATTTAAAGATATTTCCAGTCTGATTCTTCTGAAAAGGTGTTTGGATTCTCTTTTGAAAAAAGGGTTTTCAATCGTTAATATTGACTGCACAATTTTTGCAGAGGCTCCAAAACTTATGCCTTTTAAGAGAGAGATGGAAGAGAAAATTGCCTCTGTTTTAAAAATATCTTCAAACAGTGTCAATGTAAAGGCCACAACAACTGAAGGTCTTGGGTTTGCAGGAAGAGGTGAGGGAATTGCTGCCCACACCGTTATTTTAATAACTGCCACGGGCAGACCTGGCCATCTTCTATAATAATCTGGTCACCTCGGTTTGCCCACAACAAAGAATGAAACTCGCTGTTTGGTTTACAAAAACTTTCATATAAACAGAATAATCAAGGAAAATAGATATGAGTTTAAAAATTTACAATACCCTTACCGGTAAAAAAGATAAGTTTGTTCCCATTGAAAAAAACAAGGTCAGCATGTATGTGTGCGGGC
>JAYEKN010000271.1 GCA_034661015.1 Candidatus Cloacimonadota bacterium | reverse complement strand
CTTTTTATAAAAGGATTGCTCTAAGTTATTTCTTTACGCTCACTTATGTGCGAGTTTCAGCCGTTCTTAAATTTAATTGTCCGCTGCCTCAGGTTGACCAGATAATGAGTTTGTAAATTTCTGACAACAGAGCGAGGCTTTCCGCCCCAAAATATCGCCGAAATGTAAATATTCGTATTGATAAGGAACGGGGACGAATTAACTTCCACAAGTAGGCGCATAGATTTGGGTCAAATTTGTTCGATCTCAGATCGCAAAAGTTGATGGAATAGCAGGCTATTTCAAGATTTTTGTGATTTGAGGTCGGGCAAAGGTGGCCTGAAGCTGTGATGCATAGTTGGGGAAGTTATTTCGTCCCCGTTCCTAACTATTTTAGGAATCATTGTAATCACACATCCTCAGAATCAGAATTGCGCCAAAAAATTATTCATGAAAGAAAGGCATCCAGTTCCGATTCATTCATATTAGAAATATCATGCTTTTTTACTAATGATTCCGTAAAACGGTAAAAATTCTCCTGATAGCGCCTATCCTTGACAATTTCCTTTATAAGAGCCATCTTTTTTTAAAAGGCCAATTGATAGACCAAATCCCGTACTTGCTCATAATTAATATCAATTTCTTTTAATTTTGGCATATTATCCTCCTGCTTTACTCACACTTGCTTACCTTGCCACACTGCCTTCATCTTTCAGATATCTACACCCCCTTATCATAACCTCAGACTTTCCTCAATCCCCCAATTTCTTAACCACTAATCTAACCTGCAAGACCGATAGGGGACAAGACCGATAGGAACGTCCTCAACTATTAAACTTGATTCTTGTCGGGAGATATGTTGTTCGAATTGCATGCCGAAAAAATCATGAATCCATGTTCCAAGAGCATCTATGCCCCCCCAAAAAAAAGGGGGGGGTTACATCATATTAAAATATATTATTTCTGAGCCTGAAGCAACCATTTCCATAGTGGGATGATATTGATTTTGTCCTGATCATGAGAAGAATCGACATAAACTGTCGTTTCTTCATCATCGGTAATTACAATAAGTCGCCCTGCTTTTAATTCATTTTTTACCTCTATCAGCGCCTGTATTTCTCTTTTTCCATTTTTTATACACCACCATATATCATTGTCGTTGCAATATAATGGCTTTTATACATCATTGCCAATGCATTGAATAGGTGTTTGTGGGTTTTGGCGGTCTGGCCTTGATGGATAGATGGTTGGAAGCATGATTTGTATGGAAAATGCCCAGTGTTTTTTTTTCTTCCGGCGAAAATTTTTTTAAGAATAAATTTTCCTTTGCCATAAAATTTAAAGAGGATACGAATTTTGTTAAATTAGGGTTCGGCAAAAAATAAGTTCGCAATTTCAGGTGTTGAGGCGCTCGGCTGACAAGGCGCGAAAAAGCATGAATATCAAGCATATTCAGAATTTTCGCAACGCAGTCAGGCGGGATGCATCGGCGCCTGAAATGTGAAGTTATTTTTTGTCGAGCCCTTAGGATAAAAAGGTTGATAATTGTTATTAATATGGTTATTATATTATACCTAAATTGAGCGATTTTTTACTCGATCTGCACCAATCTCTTGCGCATCAAGGATTCGCGAAAATCCTCGACATATCCACGGGTATGCCTGTGGTTTTCGCAAACCCT
>JAYEKN010000270.1 GCA_034661015.1 Candidatus Cloacimonadota bacterium | reverse complement strand
GAGAATCGCTTAGTTTGGGATTGGGAACGAAATTTACTCCGTAGGATATTCATTATCCATCGTGATGCGACTGAATAGCCACGAGATTTATCTCGTGGACAAGAAACCCAAAACTAATCCGGGGTTTTAAGCCCCAGAAATAAACCAAGATATGAGATTGATCTAAATAGAGTCTGTCCGTAAAGTACTATTTTTCGACCTCACCCCGACCCTTCCGCCAGCTGGCGGATAGAGGGAGACAAAAGTTCCCCTTCTCTTTGAAGAGAAGGGGTTAGGGGATGAGTTGTAAAAAGGATGAAGAATATATTTTACTTGATATGCTACTTTACGGACAGACTCAAAAAATTAAACCGTTCAAATTTTTTAAAAATAAAACACAAAATTTGACAGATATTTGCGGGAAAAATTCTTTAACTGCCAATTAATGTATCAATCAAATAAAAAATAAGGAGTATATTAATTATGAGTATGCAAGAATTCATGGCAAAAGTTGAAGCCAAGAACAAAGGCGAAAAGGAATTTCTACAGGCTGTTGAAGAAGTTGTAGGTTCTCTTTGGCCTATTTATGAATCAACCCCACGCTATGTGGAAGCCAAAATCATGGAGAGAATTGTAGAGCCGGAACGCGTCATCATGTTCCGCGTTCCATGGGTAGATGATAGTGGTGCAATTCAAGTAAACAGAGGTTTTCGAGTGGAATTTAACAGTGCAATCGGACCTTACAAAGGTGGTTTGCGTTTCCATCCAAGTGTAAATCTTGGCATTCTTAAATTTCTCGGGTTCGAACAAGTTTTCAAAAACAGCCTTACTACTCTCCCGATGGGTGGAGGAAAAGGTGGTTCTGATTTTGATCCTAAAGGAAAATCAGATATCGAAGTGATGCACTTTTGCCAATCTTTTATGACAGAACTTAGCCGTCATATCGGACCAAATACTGACATTCCAGCAGGAGATATTGGCGTGGGTGGTAGAGAGATCGGTTTTATGTTCGGTCAATACAAAAGAATTCGCAACGAATTTACCGGAGTTCTAACCGGCAAAGCACGTAATTGGGGCGGAAGCCGTATCAGGCCCGAAGCTACAGGTTACGGTGCGGTTTATTTCGCTGAAGAAATGCTAAAAACCAAAAATGACAATTTTGAGGGAAAAACCGTTGCTCTATCCGGTTCGGGAAATGTGGCTCAATATGCAACCCAAAAAATTAACCAACTTGGCGGCAAAGTCGTTACCCTATCAGATTCCAGCGGCTATATTTATGATCCCGATGGCATTTCCGGTGAAAAATGGGATTATATTATGAATCTCAAAAACATCAAACGGGGTAGAATCAAAGAATATGCAGAAAAATATGATTGCTCTTATCACGAAGGTCAACGTCCTTGGGCAGAAAAAGTTGATATCGCTCTTCCCTGTGCCACCCAAAATGAACTCAATGAAGCTGAAGCAAAAACTCTTGTTGAAAATGGTTGTATCTGTGTTTCCGAAGGTGCAAATATGCCCACCACACCAGAAGGTGTTGAGGTATTCATCAATAACAAAATTCTCTATGGACCAGGCAAAGCAGCCAATGCCGGTGGCGTAGCTACTTCCGGTCTGGAAATGTCTCAGAATAGTCTCCGTTTAAGTTGGTCACGTGAAGAAGTTGATGAAAAACTTCATAATATCATGATTAGTATTCACGAACAGTGTGTTGCCGAAGGTAAAGAAGGCGACTTTGTTAATTATGTGAACGGTGCTAATATTGCCGGTTTCAAAAAAGTTGCAGACTCTATGCTTGATCAAGGTGCTGTCTAATATATAGAAAATCCTTACAACAAAAAACTTTCAGTAAATTTGAAATCTTTTTTCTTCAAATTCATCCTAAATGTACGTATTCACATTCACACGCAAAGATTATATTGCTTTCGGTTCAAGTCTGTTCACGTTCCCAATCATCCGATTGGGAACGTGTTCGCATACCAATACATTTATAATTAAGACAAAGCAAAAAAAATTTTCTATTAAAAACAAACTAAGAAAAGGAGAAAAATGAGCAAATCATTTGATGCATTCGAAATGGCTCAAAAGCAATTTGACGATATTGCTGAGATCCTAAATTTGGATGTTGCAGCAAAAGAACTGTTAAGAAATCCATTGAGGGAATACCATTTTAGTATTCCTGTTAAAATGGATGACGGGTCTTCTAAAGTATTTAGAGGATTTAGAGTCCAACACAATGATGCAAGAGGACCTGCAAAAGGTGGTATCAGATTCCATCCGCAAGAAACGATAAACACGGTGCGTGCTTTATCAATGTGGATGACCTGGAAATGTGCTGTTGTAGATATTCCACTTGGTGGAAGCAAAGGTGGAGTTATTTGTGACCCTCACAACTTAAGTGACAGAGAACAGGAGCAGATTTGCAGAGGTTGGGTAAGACAAATTGCTAACGATATCGGACCTTTACGTGACGTGCCTGCACCTGATGTAATGACAAATGCCCAACACATGCTTTGGATGCTTGATGAATATGAAACAATTCACGGAGCCAAATATCCTGGCATGATTACCGGAAAACCGGTTGGAATGGGTGGATCACTCGGCAGAACCGAAGCGACAGGTTATGGTGTTATTTTCACACTAAGAGAAGCGTTAAAGGAAATGAATATTAAACCTGAAGATACGGTGGCAGCTTTTCAAGGCTTTGGAAACGTATCTCAATATGCGATACAACTCTACACCCAATTGGGTGGAAAAACAATATGTGTTTCATGCTGGGATCAAGAAGACAATACTTCTTATTCTTTCAAAAAAACAGAAGGTATCAATCTGGACGAGTTATTATCAATCACAGATAAATTTGGTGGTATTGATAAAACCAAAGCAAAAGAAATCGGATATGAAGTCCTACCCGGAGATAAATGGATCGAACAGGACGTAGATATTCTCATACCTGCTGCTTTGGAAAATCAAATCACAAAGGATAATGTCGAAAAGATAAGTCCAAAAGTGAAAATAATTGCTGAAGGTGCAAATGGTCCCACAACTCCTGAAGCTGATAAGATTATTCGGGAAAAAGGAATTCTAATGATTCCTGATTTTCTGGCTAATGCCGGCGGAGTTACTTGCAGCTATTTTGAACAAGTCCAATGCAATATGAATTACTTCTGGGAAAAAGATGAAGTATTGGGAAAATTGGATATCAAAATGACTTCGGCATATCTTGATGTCTCAAAACTTGCCAGAGAAAAAAATCTCTATATGCGAGACGCAGCTTACATAATCTCTATAAACAAAGTTGTGCAGGCTTCCAAAGATCGCGGTTGGATCTAAATATAATTAAAAAATACTTAGCAGGGGACAATTTGTTCCCTGCTTTTTTTTAAATTCTTGTCCAGCCGTAAAGGAAAATCTTGAGTTAAGTTCCGTTTTTTTGAAATTGACTTAAGATTTTCCAACTCAAATATAACGCTAATTAATTTAATAGATAATTTTTTTAATTCGTCACGGAATCAGGCTTCGTTACACTATGCCCAGACAGGTTGGTCCGTGACTTCTCGAAAAGGCTACTTTACGGACAGATACTAATTAATCGACTCATTCTCGGATAAAAAATCCCCAAAAATAATCAATGATAATTTTAATAAAAATCGTAGGTTACTGAATTGAAAAAGATAAAAATACAATTTGACAGAAATCAGATGTATAATAATAGCAGTTTTAACTTCATCGGAAAAGACGAACCGGGTGGCAAAGCCGGAAGTCTTATTTTGATGAAAAACTCAATAGATGCTGCTTTTAAAGATAATAAATTCAATAACATGATTGTTGACATTCCAAATATGACTGTTTTGTTATCGGATATTTTTGACATTTTTATGCAAGAAAACAACCTTTATCAAATTGCCTTGTCCGATCAATTAGATGACACAATTGCAAACGCATTTCAAAAAGCAAGTTTACCAGCCTTTATTGATGGTGATCTGTATAGTCTGATTTCAAAAACTCACAAACCTCTTGCCATCAGATCATCAAGTCTTTTTGAGGATAAAATGTTTGAACCCCTTGCCGGTATCTTCGAAACAAAAATGATTCCCAATAATCAATTTGATACAAAAACACGATTTCAAAAATTGACCGAAGCTATAAAATTTGTGTATGCATCCACTTTTTTTAGTAATGCAAAAAATTATTTTTTGGCAATTAAAAAAGATATTAGACAAGAAAAAATGGCTGTTGTAATTCAGGAAATCGTCGGTGAAAATTACCACGACAGATTTTACCCTACTATTTCCGGAGTAGCTAGATCTTATAATTTTTATCCTACCGGCAGATCAAAACCTGAAGACGGTGTAATCAGTCTTGCCTTAGGTTTGGGAAAATCAATTGTAGATGGAGGCAAAGTTTGGAGCTATTCACCAAATGCCCCGGCTTCGCCCCCACCTTATAATTCCATAAGCGATATTCTTAAAATGACTCAAACCGAATTCTGGGCTATTAATATGGGCAAACAAGAAAAATATGACCCGATCAAGGAAACAGAATATCTCGATAAATTCGATTTACAAGATGCCGAAGAAGATAAAACGATAAAAAATATTTGTTCCTCGTTTGATACTCGATCAGAGCGATTTTATAGCGGATTTTCAGGAGATGGACCTCGAATTATTAATTTTGCTCCGTTTTTGGTTTCAAAGATTTTTCTGCTTAATGATTTGATAAAAAAGATTTTGCAACTCTGCGAAGAAAAATTCAAAACTCAAGTTGAAATCGAATTTGCCGTTGTCTATGATCCGGAAAACAATAAACCTGCCAGATTCGGATTTTTACAAGTCAGACCGATGGTCGTTTCAAATAAAACCGTGGAAGTACAAATAGATGAATATCGTAAAGAGGAAATATTTATATTTTCCGATAATACTTTGGGAAATGGTATTATTAAAACACTCAGAGACGTTGTATTTGTCAAACCGGAAGATTTTCAAGCAAAATATACTCGGGAAATTGCAATGGAACTGGAAAAAATTAATTCCACCCTTGTAGCCAAAAATACAAATTATCTTTTAATTGGATTTGGCAGATGGGGAACCTCCGATTTTTGGCTGGGCATTCCGGTTGTATGGAATCAGATTTCGGGTGCAAAAGTTATTGTCGAATCAAGTTTACCGGATATGAATCCCGATAAAAGCCAAGGTTCTCATTTTTTCCATAACCTTACGAGCTTTGGTATTTTTTATTTTTCGTGTAGAGATACCCAAGAAATTGCTATTGATTGGAATTGGATTTCGGAACAGCAATGTGTAAATGAAACTAAATTTGTAAAGCATGTAAAATTAAAATCTCCTCTTCGGATAATAACAGACGGAAGGAAGGGAAAAGGAGTGATATTAAAATGAATGATAAAGAAAAAACTTTAAACACAAATAATGATGAAATCGTTAGGATCATTGGTGAAAGAGAAAAGGAATTAAATTGTCTTTATATGGTAGAAGAATCATTACAAGATTTTGATAAAGATATTGAAATAGTCTTCAAGGAATTTTTAGATATTTTACCTTTAGGCTTTCAATTCGTAGATGCGTGCGAAGCAAAAATTAGTTATAATAATAAAATCTACGCTCGAAAATGTTTCATTCAGACCCCATGGGTTACAAGTGAGGACATCACGATAAATAAAAATGTTCTTGGTAAATTACAAGTATTCTATACAAAAAAGGTTAATGAAAAAAGTGATAAATTTTTAATGCAAGAAAAAAAATTATTAAAAACAATTTCACAAAGATTAAGCCAATTCATTTTTCATAAAAAAATGAAAAAAGATATCGAAAGTCAGCAAAAAGCAAAAGATGATTTAATCTCAAGCAAAAGAGAAGAATGGAGAGTAGTAGTTGACCTGCTAAAAGCAACTGATCTTAATTTGTATTTCAAAATTTCACGGAAAATGTTGAATTATCTTTCCTGGACAGGTTCCAAAAAAGCAAAAAATCTGTTAGAGTCTTCCAGTTCTAAAACAGAAAATAAAATTGATAATCCCAGCACATATTATAATGAAAATATTCCTCTTCAAAAACAAAATTCCAATTTGATGTTAACAATATGCAATAAAACCTTTAAAATTGCTTCGGATTATATTAGCGATGATAAAATATTAGAAATTCTTCAAAAGTGGATCAAGGAAAACAAAATTAGTTTTCTGATTAAAACACTTGAGGATGTTAATACTACTATAAGTGAAATTATTGATGCAATTACACAATTTCTTCACATGGAAAGAAACAATCTTGACTTTACAGAATGTGCAAAAATGAACACATCCGCGATGATCATAAATAGATTTTTTTCGGATCAACTCAGTTTTATTAATGTGGCAAAAAAATTCGTTAATATTGAAGATTTTTTTTATATTCTCAAACATTCTATTTTCCCAAACAATAGCAGGGGTAAATTCGGTGGGAAAAGTGCAGGGATTTATCTTGCAAATTCCATCATAAAAGAGATGGGAAAGGTTGATGAAAATTTACAAAAGCAAATCAAATTCCCCAAAACTTGGTATATTACTTCTGATACATTAATCCATTTCTTGCATTATAACAATCTTGAAGAAGTTGTTGAGCAAAAATACAAAAAAATTGATCAAATCCGAGAAGAATATCCGAATATAATTCAAGTTTTTAAAAGTTCCTATTTTCCCCCTGAAATTACAAAAGGTCTTTCTGCTGCCTTGGATGATTTCGATAAAAAACCGATCATTGTAAGAAGTTCCAGTTTGTTGGAAGACAGATTTGGTTCTGCTTTTTCAGGAAAATATAAAAGCCTATTTCTGGCAAATCAAGGAAATCGAGAAGAAAGATTAGAGGCATTAATGGACGCTATTGCAGAAGTTTATGCATCAACCTTTGGCCCGGACCCGATTGGATATCGAAAAGAAAGGGAACTGCTTGATTTTCATGAAGAAATGGCAATAATCATTATGGAAGTCGTCGGTAAAAAAGTTGGAAAATATTTTTTTCCGGCATTTGCCGGAGTCGGTTTTACAAACAATGAATTTAGTTGGTCGCAACGAATTAAAAGAGATGACGGACTATTACGAATTGTTCCCGGACTGGGAACACGCGCAGTAGATAGATTGAGCAATGACTTTCCGGTTCTCATCGCCCCTGGGCAACCTAACATCAGAATAAACATCACCGCAGATGAAGTATTCAGGTATTCTCCGAAAAAGATTGATGTGATCAATTTGGAAACAAATTCCTTTGAAACGATTGATATTGAAACCTTATTAAAAAATTACGGAAACGAATATCCGATGATTGATAAATTGGTATCAGTTGTTCAAGACAATCGAATAATCAGCAAATCAAAATTTAATCTCGATTTTCAGAACGATGATATCGTTTTTACATTTAATGATTTGGTTAAAAGAACAGATTTTATCAAGAAAACGAAAATTATTCTGGATAATTTGCAGGCGACTATTCACACCCCAATTGACATTGAATTCGCAAATGATGGTGAAAATTTCTATCTATTACAATGCCGTCCACAAGGATTTGCCGGTGATCATTTGCCATCATCCATACCAAAAGATATTCCTGAAAATAATATCATTTTTACTGCCAACAAATATATATCAAATGGAGCAATTCCAAACATTTCCCATATTGTTTATGTGAATGCTGATGAATATGGAAAATTGTCATCGCATGAAGAGTTGAAAAATGTAGGAAAAGCAATTGGAAAGCTAAATACCGTTCTACCAAAACGAAAATTTATTTTGATGGGACCAGGCAGATGGGGCAGCAGAGGTGATATTAAACTCGGTGTGAGCGTTACTTATTCAGATATAAACAATACTGCTGTCTTAATTGAAATAGCAAGAGAGAAGGGAAATTATATTCCCGACCTTTCCTTCGGGACTCATTTTTTTCAGGATCTTGTTGAAGCCTCAATACGATATATTCCATTATATCCCGATGATAATTCAATTATTTTTAATCAATCATTTTTAAATCGATCAAAAAATATTCTCCCTGACCTTGTTCCTGAATTTTCAAAATTACAAGATGTCATCACTGTGATTGATGTGCAAGAAGTAAGCAAAGGAAAAATTTTAAAGATATTAATGAATGCTGATCTTAATGAAAGCATTGCTTATCTTTCAACTGGATTCAAAAACATGGAAACCTCAAGCCAAACAGAATCGGCCATTGCACCTCATACGGAAAATCACTGGATGTGGAGATTGAGAATGTCCGAACACATTGCTCAAAATATTGATTCAAAATATTATGGCGTTGAATCTATGTACGTTTTTGGTAGCACGAAAAACGCAAATGCAGGACCAGCGAGCGATATTGACTTATTAGTTCACTTTAAGGGAGATGAAAAGCAAAAATTAGAGCTTAAATCTTGGTTTGACGGATGGGGTTTATGCCTTGCAGAAATCAATTACCTTAAAACCGGTTACAAAACCGATGGGCTTCTTGATGTTCATTATATTACGGATGAGGATATTAAAAATAAAAATAGTTTTGCCATCAAAATCAACGCTATTACTGATGCTGCCCGTCCTTTGAAAATGGGTAAATGAGTTCGGAGTTAAATATGAACGATGTACTTTGGAGTAAAATATCCGTGATATTTTTCTTATTTTTGGAGTAAAATATCCGTGATATTTTTCTTATTTTTGGAGTAAAATACCCGTGATATTTTTCTTATTTTTGGAGTAAAATATCCGTGATATTTTTCTTATTTTTGGAGTAAAATACCCGTGATATTTTTCTTATTTTTGGAGTAAAA
>JAYEKN010000269.1 GCA_034661015.1 Candidatus Cloacimonadota bacterium | reverse complement strand
AAAAAAAATAATCCAAATTAATTGACGGTGAATTTCTATCCCGAATATTGCAGATTATGAAATTTATAGCAGATTTTCACATCCATTCCCATTTTTCAATAGCCACAAGCAGAAATCTAATCCCCGAGCAACTTGATTTTTGGGCTCATAAAAAAGGAATTCAAATAATTGGCACAGGTGATTTTGCTCATCCGGGTTGGACAAAAGAATTATCTGCCAAACTCGAACCGGCGGAGCAGGGGCTTTTCAAATTAAAAGATAAATTCAAACTGAATCCGAGGAGTAACACCCGTTTTATTCTAACGGCTGAAATCAGTAACATTTACAAAAAATTCGGAAAGGTTCGCAAAGTTCACAATTTGCTTTTTGCACCTGATTTTCAAACTGTGGAAAAAATTCAAATCAAACTTTCCAACATCGGAAATATCACATCGGATGGCAGACCGATATTGGGGCTGGATTCACGAGATTTACTGGAAATTGTGCTTGAATCATCGGAAGACGCTTTTCTCGTTCCCGCACATATTTGGACGCCGTGGTTTTCTGCACTTGGCTCCAAATCCGGTTTCGATACAATTGCAGAATGCTATGGAGATCTAACGGAAAACATTTTCGCTGTGGAAACAGGTTTATCTTCCGACCCACCAATGAACTGGATTTGCAGCTTTCTCGATAAATACACTCTGATCTCCAATTCCGACGCACATTCACCTGAAAAATTGGGTAGAGAAGCGAATATGTTTGCTACGGAATTTTCATACAACGGCATAAAAAAAGCGATGAAAGAAGGGAATCCCAAAAACTTTCTCGGCACAATCGAATTTTTTCCCCAAGAAGGAAAGTATCACTTTGACGGGCATCGAAAATGTGGAGTTCGGTTGAATCCTCTCGAGACACTTGAAAATAAAGGAATCTGTCCAAAATGCGGAAAAAAAGTAACTGTGGGAGTGATGAATCGCGTTGCCCAACTCGCTGATCGAAAATACCCGACACAGCGAAAAAATCGTCTTCCATTTCTCTCCATCATTACTCTGAAAAATATTATTTCTCAAATTGTCGGGGTCGGACCAAATTCCAAAACCGTGGGCAAAATTTACGAGTCAATTCTAAATAAATTCGCTTCTGAATTTGATCTCCTTCTCAATATCCCGATTCCTGAGATTGAAAAAAAACATAACGAAATTCTTGCAGAAGGAATTCGACGCATGCGTAATAAGGAAGTAAAAATATCGGAAGGATTTGATGGAGAGTTTGGTCAAATCACGGTTTTTTCTCCGAATGAACTTTCTGCTTTCAGCAAACAAAAAACACTTTTTAGCGAGGACACAAAATCACAAATTTTTTCTCCCTCTAAAATCCCGCTGCTTAATTTTGATATAAAAAAATTTCAAGAGCAAAGAAAAAAACTGGAGGAGTTAAATTTGTTTGATAATGACATCAAATCAAAAAATCAAAAAATCCAAACTGATATTTTGCGACCCCTCAATCAAATACAAAAACGAGCGGTTAAATACGGTGAAGGTCCACTCATAATTATCGCCGGACCGGGCACCGGAAAAACCAGAGTTCTAACTCAGCGAATTGAATATCTTATTCTCAATAAAAAAAATGATCCTCAAAATATTCTGGCAATCACTTTTACAAACAAAGCAGCAGAGGAGATGGCGGAACGGTTGCGAAAAAATATAGGCAAGTCCGAAATCCGGAAAATGACAATTTCCACATTTCATTCCTTCGGGCTTTCCGTTCTGAAAAAGTATGGCGGCTATTTTAACAGAAAAGAAAATTTTTCTATATTTAGTGAGCGAGAGAAAAGAATTATTCTCAAAGAAAAATTAAATATTCCTCAAAATAAGCTAAAAGAAATTTCTAAAAAAATCACCGAATTTAAACAAAATGCAAAAATTTCAAGTGATTTGATGGATAAGGGATTTATCAAAATTATCAATAAATACGAGCAGACAATCCAGTTTTATAATTCGTTCGATTTGGACGATCTTATCTACAAAGTCATTATTTTATTCAAAGAAAATCAGGATACATTAGAACAATATCAATCTAAATATCAATGGGTTTTCGTTGATGAATATCAGGACATTAATTATGCTCAATATTTACTCATAAAGTTTCTGATGCCTGATGAAAAGTCGAATGTATGCGTTATTGGTGATCCAAATCAAGCAATTTATGGATTCCGCGGTGCAAATGTAAATTTTATTCATCAATTTGAAAAAGAATTTCCGACTGCAAAATCCTTTTTTCTGAAGAAAAGTTACCGTTGCTCAAATAAAATTTTAAAAGCATCCAATCAAGTTCTCTCTAAAAATGCTTTTCATCAATCGGCAATAGACGGCTTGAATGCCGGAGTTAAGCTTTCGGTTTTGGAAAATTTTACGGAAAAAGGCGAGGCGGAGCAGATTGCCAGAACTATAGAAAATATGATGGGTGGGCTGCGTTTTTTCTCGATGGATAGCGGCATTACCACAGGTGCAAATGATTCTGAAATATGCAGTTTGTCAGATTTTGTTGTTCTGGGCAGACTCAACCGGCAATTAGATTCTATAGAAAAAGCATTCCACGATCATAGCATACCTTATAATAGATTTGGAATTAAACCGTTTTTTCAAAAAGAACCGAATAAATCTGTGATTGATCTTTTGAAGGTATCGCTGAACCCGAAAAATTTATTGCTCACTGATCAACTTATCAAATCAAGAAAAATCACAATCGGAGAATTGCTCCAACTAAAATTGATCTTCGAGGAAAAATCCGTTGCTGATATTCTGGAACGGATTATTATTACATATTTTAAAAACGAAAAAATTAAAAATGCAGATTGCTTTGACAAATTGCTCGAACTCGCTACTCCATTTAAAAATAACATCGAAGAATTTGTGAAATATATTTCCATCGGGCGGGAAATTGATCGTTATGACAAAACTGTGGAAAATGTTTCTTTGATGACTCTTCATGCAGCCAAAGGATTGGAATTCAAATGCGTTTTTATTATTGGTTGCGAAGATGGGCTTCTTCCCTATTCAATTATGGAAAATCAAAAGGCAGATACTGAAGAGGAAAGAAGGCTTTTTTATGTGGGAATGACACGTGCTCAAAAATATCTTTTCCTTACTTTTGCACACAAAAGATTCCTTTTTGGGAAACAATATACACTTCCAAAAAGTCCGTTTCTATCTAATATTGAAAAATCTCTGCTTGACCTTACAAAATCTTCTTACAAAAAAAAGAAGAAAAAGGACGATCTACAAGAAACGCTGTTTTGAGAACAGAATGGAAGAAGAATTTTTATTTATAATGCTTTTCCATTACAGAATCAATCACAGCTTTAAGTTTATATGATCCTGTCGGTTTGAGAAAATAGGCAGCAGGGTTGAGTTTGTCAGCTCTTTTTTTCAATTCTTCATCGTTGTAACCGGTCAAAAAGATAACCGGAATATTTTTATAAGAAATGATTTTCTCGGCTGCCTCAATTCCATCAATGTTATCGGCTAATCCGATATCCATCAGTATTACATCAGGGTTCTTTTCTTTTGCCATTGTGATGGCTAATGCTCCGGTTGGAGCCAAACCGCACACTTCATAACCTTTCAATTTAAGTTCTTTACGTAATAATTGAGCAATTATTGATGAATCTTCTACAATCATAATCTTGATTTTTGCATTCATCTTTGCACTCTCCTTTTATCTATAAAATTTTCTCACCGGACTTTACAAGTCGTTTCCGGATGAACTCCAGTCTTTTGCAAACTTTGTTTAAAATTTTTCAAAAGTGATCTTAAATTCAGTCCCGTTTTCATTATTTATCGTAATTTTGCCATCGATTTGCTGAACCAACATCCCAATCATATTCATCCCGAGAGTATCACCTTCATGGAGAACGTTTATATTTTCCGAGATAGGCACCCCGTCATTGAATATTCTCAGAACGATTTCACTCTCACTGTTTTCATGAAAATCAACTTCAATTTTTCCTTTTTCCCCATTCGGGAAACCATATTTATAGGCATTTGTAAAAATTTCATTCAGGAGCAAACCACAGGAAGTTGCCAATTTTGAGGGAATACTTATCTCATCAATTTTTTCTACAATTTTTATACCCTTTTTTTCAATATTATAGCCTTTATTCAAATCATTTATTATTTTGGAAAAGTAATATTTCATGTTGATAGAATCCTGAGTAGCAGAACTATATAGTTTTTCGTGCAATCTCGCCATTGTTAAAACCCGATCTCGGGAATTGTTGAGAACAGATTTGCTATTTTCATCAGATATTTGTTCGCTTTGCATGCTTAAGATTGCAGAGATAATCGTAAAATTATTTTTTATTCGGTGGTGGGCTTCACGAAAAAGAAGTTCTTTTTCCCTTATTAATCGCCTCAGTGCTTTATCCGCTTTCCTTAGTTTTAGTTGGGATTTTACTCTTGCAATCAATTCGATCGGATTATAAGGACGAGTTAAATAATCGGCAGCTCCCATTTCCAGCCCTTTAACAATATCTTTCGTAGCGTCTTTTGCGGTGAGGAAAAGAATCGGAATATTTTTAGTTTTTGGATTTGATTTTACTCTTTTGCATACTTCAAATCCATCCATTTTTGGCATTACAATATCTAGTAAAATAAGGTCAAAACTTTCGGAATCCAAAAGTTCAAGAGCCGTTTCGCCGTTCATCGCTAATTCATAGGACAAATTTTCATCATCAAACATATGAGTGAGAATTACAATATTGATTTTGCTATCATCAACTATAAGTATTTTTCCAAAGTTATTTTGCATAATATTCTTTCTTTACTATTTTATTTAGGTTAATTAGAGTCTGTCCGTAAAGGAAAATCTTGAGTTAAGTTCCGTTTTTTTGAACTTGACTTAAGTTTTTCCAAGTAAAATATATTCTTCATCCTTTTTACAACTCATCCCCTAACCCCTTCTCTTCAAAGAGAAGGGGAACTTTTATCTCCCTCTCCTCGATAGGAGAGGGTCGGGGTGAGGTCGAAAAAGGCTACTTTACGGATAGACTCTAATTAAATTTCATTCTTTTTGGAGTGGAGTAATTTTGTCAAATATCCGTGAAAGATTTTTTTGAGAAAACATCCACAATACTTTTCGTTCAAGATTAAATTGACTGAGAATAAATTTCTTAATCCAAAAAATTTCAATTGATATTTATAATTTCTACTTTCTTGTTTTTTGCTGTCGGCATTTCCATACCAACGGTAGCATTTATGTATGTTGGGTCGCAAATCAGATATTTTTTATTATCATATTTCACGCTATCCCCCTCAATATCATCGGTAAAACACACAGCAGTTGCAATGTGCCCGGGGTAATTTAATCCGATAACTTGTAAACCCAATAGTTTGCGAACGAGATAGGCAAAAAGCACAGCTCGGTCTTCACAATCTGAAAACGGATAGAAAATTGTTTCCTCCGGGAAAAAATATTTTTCTCTGCCAAATTGCTCCTGATCCGTTTCATAAGCGAACGATTTTTGGACCAACCGAAGCAAAATATTCACTGCCTCCGGTTCAGATTTTCCCTTTAAAAGAGGTTTCAATCCATCAGCAAAAGATGAAAAGGTTTCACCTGAGATGGGTGCTTCGAAATACACATTGAAATCTGTTTGCGGATAATTGTGATAAAATTCAATTAGATTTTCATTATATTTGATCAAAACAGGAAATGGCCTATCCTGACTATTGATGCCACAAAACTCAAGTCTTTTTGTTCGGATGTCTTTTTTTAAATTGGGATTTTGATAAATATTCAAATCCAGAGATTTATTGGAATCTGCATAATTTCCCTTATATGTGTAAATGTTTTGATCAGTTTTTGTATTATCACGAAAGGATAAATTGAAATAGCGTTTATTGTCAATATTCAGATAGGGTAAGCCGTACATTGTTTGTTTTGCAGGAGCCAGAAGATAAATTGTGTTGGAATTGTATCCCACCTTCAGATTATAACCGGATTTTATTAGAACAAACCAAACGAACAGATTTTTCATCTTTTGTGAATTGGGATAAATATTTTCTGCCAATGTGTTCGCAAGTAAATAATATGCCCAATCGTTCAGTTCCATCAGATTTTTATAGTGCTGAGCTTGAGATATAAATGGTTGAAATTGTGATTCGCTTATCTGTTTCCAAAAATTAGCAATCCCTTTTTTGGTAACCGAATCAATGTGGAAGTTTTTCCAGTTTTCATCAAATTCAAGGGAAATTGAGTCTCCGAAAAATTCAAGGTTCAGGACGGTTCTGTTTTCAGATTCAACTTTTTTACTATAATCACGGATTTCGGCAATCACTTCTCTCGACTCGGGTTGAGGTTTCTGAATATCACGAATAATTTTTTTCCCGGAATAGTTTTTTACCTTTACAGAATCAATTTTCGGAGGACTTACAGGCTTGGGCGTTTTATCAGGTTGGATTCCTTGGAAAACCTGAAATTCTTCCCATTCTTTTCTGAGAAATTCTGCAAACTCCTTGTCCTGCTGGCTTGCATATTTTTCCATTTCCTCATTTTGCCGTTTCTGATACTCTTCAAAACTATCTTGAGACATTAACGAATTTGTAAATATGAAAACAACAGATAATATTGCAAGAGTTAAAATCAATTTAAAATGTATTTTCATAGCATCTCCGACGTTTTAGATTTTTGGCATAAAATAGATTTGAAATCTTTCTTGTAAAGGATTTTATTAAAAATTATTTCACATCCGGCTTTGGAAAAACAGCGATTAAAAATCTCAAAGCAAAAATACTATTAAAATTTTCATAATATTTGACAAGAAAAGGGGAAAGTTGGGAAACTTCAAAAAAATATCATCACGGATTGTATGAAAAATTAATACATAATTTTTTTAGTATAATCAAACATTGGCGTGAAAAATGAATTTCCGAAAATACGATTACAAAAAAGACAAAGATGCCGCTTACAGAATTTTGAATGAATGCGGTTGGGCGCACGATAAGAAAAAAGATAAGTTTTTGAATGACTTTTTGCCAAAAGCGAATACCCTGGTCCACGAAGTTGATGGAGAAGCAGAAGTCATTGCGTTAAGTTCTAATGGTCATATTTATTATCAAGATGAAAAACTAACATTTGGAGCGATTACCGGAGTATTAGCCAGTTTGAAAGTGAGGAAACAAGGATTTGCCGGACGCCTAACAGCTATCAGAATGGCATTAGATGCAGAAGCAGGAGCAGAAGTATCGGGTTTATGTATTTTCGATCAGGGATATTACAATAAGCTTGGTTTTGGAAACGGAAACTATGACCGCATTGTTGCTTTCACACCAGCTGCTTTGGAAATTGACAGAAAACCCAAAATATCTCAGAGATTGACCGAGAAGGATTTGACGAAGATCCATTTATCACGGGTAAATAGAATGCCATTTCATGGAGCTGTAACTCTGGGTGAATACACAACAGCTGCTGAAATGGGTGATCCGGAAAAAAATACCGGTTTCGGATATTTTAATAAAAAAGGGGAACTAACCCATCATATTTGGTTTTACGGGAAAGGGAAAGAACAGGGACCGATTTGGGTTCAATGGTTGGCGTATCAAAATCTTGATCAATTGATGGATCTTTTGGCACTGTTGAAAAGTTTCGAGGATCAATATCTTCTTATCAAAATGGTAGAACCTCCCTTCATTCATTTTCAGGATTTTATCGAAAAACCTTTTTTTCACAAAAGCATTACCAAAAAATCGGATAAACAGAACCTAATTTATTCTTCTGCCTATTGGCAGATTCGTGTTTTGGATTTGGTAAAATGTTTGCAGAACACACATCTTTCTTGTGATGATATTACTTTCAATCTCCAGTTATCCGATCCGGTAAAAAAATACCTTCCGAATGAAATGAACTGGCAAGGAATCGCCGGAGATTATATCGTAACTATTGGGAAAAATTCATCTGCAAAAAAAGGAAAAGACAACATCCTGCCCACAATGAGGGCTTCGGTAAATGCTTTCACAAGAATGTGGTTTGGTATTATGCCTGCTTCCACACTGGTATATTCAGATGGAATTGAAGCACCGGAAAATCTATTAAAAAAATTGGATAAAGCATTTATTCTACCGGAAGCTCATATTAATTGGGGATTTTAGTCCCTATTTTTCCCACAACAAATTCTGCGAGGAATATGTGAGCAAATCTGCTCAATTAATAGAAACCGCTGTTTTCAATAAAATAATGTTTATTTTTATAATTAAACTATCTCTTTTACTGAAAGATAAAAAAACGTAAAGAAAGAGGATTTCGCTTTTTGAAAGACCCTGCTTTTTTGGCTTCCTCAATATTTCTTGAAAAACCTGAAAGGATAGAATCATTACTCTTCATTATGACACTCTGTTTAATGGTTTATTCTGCTTTGGAATATAGGATACGAAAAGAATTGAAGGTACAAGGTAAATATTTCCCAAATCAGATGAAAAGGGATATTCAAAATCCAACAGCAAAGTGGGTATTCTTTTGTTTTGCCCGTCTGGGCGCCGAGCCTGATCGGGGTGCACGAAATTATTGTTGACAATACCGAAAAAATAATTGCTAATCTACAACCAAGTCACAAAGTTATTCTTGAGATATTAGGTACTCTTTACTCAAATTTCTATCAATAACTTGGCTAATTTGATGAATCCCGTAGGATGACTATCCAACGGGATGAATAATTAAATATAATAAAGTGGATTTTTGGTATGCGGAGTCTCGGATAAATTCTCTAATTCTCCTAATTTCAGGCTCTCATGTTTAGATATAATGCTTCGTAAGGTTGGCATATCGTCGGCG
>JAYEKN010000268.1 GCA_034661015.1 Candidatus Cloacimonadota bacterium | reverse complement strand
AATTCTTTCAAGAATCGGTTTCCCTTACTCAATCTCAAAAACCAATTTCTTGCACCACAAAGCAGTTCGGTCATAATTTTCTCTGAAATTTTCAAGAATAAATTCTTTATCCGGTTCCACTTTTTGATTATAAATTTCTTCATCATTGATGATGACTTTTATAGGATTTTCAAAATTTACCATGTCCGGATGCAAATAAATTGCAACTTCCTTCACACAGGAAGTTTGGATGCTGAATTCGTTTCCGCAATACTGGGCTTTAACCGCACCGGATGGTTTGTTGTAAATGAAGGCATCGGAATAAGTTATTTCCGGAAATTTTCCTTTTAGCAGAATTTCTATTCCTTCTCGCAATACTATCAGGCTTACAGAATCTCCGCGTGCTTTGCCATGCTTGATCTTTGCCATTTCATCATTTTGAAGAGTTGATTTGCCATCCATTTTGATTATTATGTCATCATCCTCTAATCCCATTTCTTTTGCTGTGCATTCGGTGTCCATCACTTTATTCACCCGAATACCATCGCCCTCAAATTCCCGATCCATATAAAATCCGAAGGAAATTCTGTCATCAGGAAGTTTTTTTAAATATTCCTTTTGCCATTCTTTTTTACTTTGCAAAGTATCCAAACTCACAATTTCAATCCAATCGCATTTTCCAAATTCCGGAGTCCAGGTTTCCCAATAAATTTCGGGACGAAAAATCTCACGAGGATTGTTCTTCATATTTTGAATAATTATCGGGACTTCTTGCTCTGCATAATCAAAAGCATGACCAATTCCAAAATATTCTTTATACAAAATATCAGCACCGGCAGAAATAGCCAGCTCCATAAGCGGCTTCATCCGTTTGGAGGGATATAATTGATCCAAATCCGTGTTTATAGCAAAACAAGGTCTGTTCATCATGTTTTCCAAAAAGACGGGTGTTTGCGTTACGAGACCACCCACGGACATAAAACCATTCAAAGGGAAAAAACTTGCAAAGTCATCAGGATTGGTCAAATCCCAATAAAAAGAACCGGACCCTCCATCAGAAAATCCTGTAATAAAAATCCGATCATCATCTACATTAAAATTTTTCTTTACGTGAATAATTTGTTCTTTAACATTTTGTATTCCAGCACAATCCCACCAAGTATAATCCATTTTCCCAAGTGGAAAAAGCATGAGCCAATTATTTTTTTCGGCAAATGGAATAAACGGATTGTCTCTAAACACAGTCAAGGGTTCTTCCACAAAATCAGCTCGGCTAACACCACCATGAAGATAAACGATCAAAGCGGTTTTCTTGTGAAAATCGTATTTTGGAGGAATGTAAATTAAATAAGGTGCTTTCAGCGTGTCATTTATTTGGTTGTAAAACAGGTTGAAAGTGTCCTGCTCAATCGCAGAATATCGGCTGTAATCAGAAAGAGATTTGAAAGTTTCTTCTGCGGTAATGGAGGAATTATTTTCTAAATTTAAAATTTCATTATCCAATTTGTTATTCTGTCCGTAAATAAATGAAAATACGCACAATGCAATGGACAAAAGTAAAATGTTTTTTTTCATAAGTAGTCCTTTTTATGTTTTTTTTACATTTTCGTGACGGATTGGTCAGTTTCGTTTCTTATCTTTTTTGATAATTTCGAGGGAATGCGAATTGATTTATTAATGTCCATCCGTAAA
>JAYEKN010000267.1:3336-8811 GCA_034661015.1 Candidatus Cloacimonadota bacterium | reverse complement strand
TTCCCAAGCCCCTGATTGGGAACGCAATTTTTCTCAAAGCCCCAGCTTTGAGTCTGCAAGGGTAAGGACATCAGGATGAAAGGCGAGGAAAAAAAGTGAAAAGTGAAAAGAGAAAAGTGAGAAGTGAAATGGGAAAAGGGAAAAAAGCGGAAACAGCTTCCAGCAAATTTGTTTTATAATGATTCCTTATTTTGGATCAGCCGGTGGGCGGACAAGGAAAAAAACTTTTTGGAGTGCAACATCCGTGATGTTGCAGTTGTATAAAATATCACGGATATTTTACTCCAAAACGCCATAAATGGCGTAGAGTAATTTGTCCGATTTTTTACCTATCCGTAAACGGATAGGCTATTTTTTTTCGTGTATTTATGGTTGTTTTTTCATATTTCACAATTCAAAATTCAAAATTCAAATTTTCCTTCTCCGTTCTCCGTTCTCCGTTCCCCCTTCTCCGTTTTCCCTTTTCCCATTTCCCTTTTCACCATTTTTGCTTTTTATTCGTGAATTCGTGGCTAATTTTAAATAAAAAAAACCCCGTGTCATCCCAGTTAAATATAAAAAATAAAGGCATTTAACGGGATAAATTTTGAGAAGCGGAGCAACGAAGAATCTCCCATGAGGTTAAGAATATGTCGCACCTACGGTATGATGAACGAACAGGGATGTTCGATTTACTCTTTCTACCATTTCACAATTCCCTTTTCCCTTTTCCCTTTTCCCTTTTCCGTTATAAATAAATAATTTTCTTACAAAAACTTGACGACCTTCACGAAAAATCGGAAGTGTAAACTTTATCAAAAGAATAGGAATATTATTAAAACAAGGAAGGTAAATTATGAATACAAACAAAAAAATATCACAAGTAATGAAGGTGAAGTTATCGAATGAACTACCTGAAAAAACCGAATTTAAAGCAGGGATAAGGCGAGCACCTTCCAGAGGATATTATCTATCTAAAAATGAAACAAAGATCGCTTTGAAAAATGCTCTGAGATACATTCCGCCAGAACTGCATGAACAATTGGCACCCGAATTTCTTGATGAATTGAAAACTCGTGGAAGAATTTATGGCTATCGTTATCGTCCAACCGGAGAACTTTACGGAAAACCGGTGAACGAATATAAAGGAATTTTGGAAGCGAGAGCCTTGCAGGTCAACATTGACAATAATCTCGATTTTGAAGTGGCACTTTATCCATACGAACTCGTTACTTACGGAGAAACCGGACAGGTTTGCCAAAACTGGATGCAATATCTGTTAATTAAAAAATATTTGGAAATAATGCGAGAAGATCAGACTCTTGTAGTGAGCTCAGGACATCCGCTCGGCTTATTTCCTTCCCACAGAAAAGCACCGAGAGTAATTTCCACAAACGGACTCATCGTAGGAAAATGGGATGATCCGGAAAACTTCAACAAACTCGCAGCAATGGGATGCTCAAATTACGGACAAATGACCGCAGGTGGTTGGATGTATATTGGACCGCAGGGAATCGTGCATGGAACTTACATCACCCTTCTAAATGCAGGTAGAAAATATCTCGGCATTCCGGAAGATGAGGATTTGAAAGGAATTTATTATGTAACATCCGGACTTGGTGGGATGAGCGGAGCTCAGGCAAAAGCCATTGAGATTGCAGGAGGTATCGGAGTTATTGCAGAAGTGGATTATAGTAGGATTAAAACTCGTCACGAACAAGGATGGGTGGGCGAAATTTCTGATGATCTGAATAAAATCGTTGAATGGATGAAGGAATACAAAAAAGCCGGTAAATCTGTTTCTATTGCTTATCACGGGAACATTGTTGACCTCCTCGAACACCTTGCAAAAGAAAATATCAAAATAGAATTACTTTCCGATCAAACCTCTTGCCACGCCGTTTACGAGGGTGGATACACACCTGCAGGAATTTCATTTGAAGAAGGAAGAGAACTCATCAAGAATAATCTCACTGATTTTAAAAGGAAGGTTGATGAATCTCTTGCAAGACATTATTATGCCATCAAATCACTAACAAATAATGGGGCTAATTTCTGGGATTATGGTAACAGTTTCATGGCTTCTGTATTCGATGCGGGAATTAACGAAATTTCCACAAATAAAAAGGATACTTCCGAAGGATTTATTTGGCCGTCTTATGTTGAAGATATTATGGGACCACTTTGTTTTGATAAAGGTTTCGGTCCGTTCCGCTGGGTTTGTTTATCCCGCAAAGAAGAGGATCTGGAAAAAACAGACAAAATAGCTTTGGAATCTATCAATCCTGAATTAAGTTCATTGCATCGCGACAATTATCATTGGATAAAAACTGCGGCTGAGAATAAACTGGTGGTTGGAACAAAATGCAGAATCCTTTATGCTGATGAGCTCGGTCGTATTTCTATCGCCCTGAAATTTAATGAAATGATTAGAAAAGGAGAAATCGGTCCGATTCTACTTGGAAGGGATCACCACGATGTTTCCGGAACAGATTCCCCCTTCCGCGAAACAGCAAATATTTATGATGGCAGCCGAATTACATCGGATATGTCTGTTCAATGCTTTGCCGGAAACGTATCCCGCGGAATGACTTTGGTGGTTCTCTCAAATGGGGGCGGTGTAGGGATCGGCAGAGCAAGTAATGGCGGATTCGGTTTGGTTCTTGACGGTAGCGAAAGAGTGGACGGAATCATTCGTTCTGCAATGCAATGGGACGTGGTAAACGGTTTGGCTCGCCGAAGTTGGGCTCGTAATGAAAATGCGATTGATACAGTGGCAGAATGGAATGAACGCAATGCTGATAAAGGGCAGATTACTATCCCATACAAAGCAAATGACGATTTGATAGATAAGTTGGTTGATTAAAAAAGAAAATTAGCCCCAAAATTGTCTAGAGAATGATATTAATAAGGAAAAAGTAGAACACGAGTCCTCTTATTTATGGAAAACTCCGCAAGTAAAATTTGGATGTGTGTTTTAACTCATCCGCAGGTGGGCGGACTGATGAGCCACTTTTTTGCAAATTTGCTTGATTTCACGATTATGTCTATGAAAGGAAAAAAATATGAAAAAATTAATTTCCAATTGCAGTACCTTTAAAACAATTATCGCATTAATTGCTTTCTCGTTAGCGTTCATTGCTCTCACTTCATGCGATAAATCTACAACCGGAGTTGAATCCAACAATGCCGGTATAATACTTGATTCGATCACATATCAAACAATTCAGGAAGCAATTGACCACGCTATTCACGGAGACACTCTTTTCCTTACGGAAGGAATTTATGCTGATGATTACGACAAAAATCTCACTTGGGACGGACACACAAAGCATATTACGATCACAACATGGGGAAACACAACTCAATCCGGCTATGCAATTATTGATTGCGATGGCAGTGACCACGCTTTTGATTTTAGCCGAACCCATCAAACTGAACAGGATTGGATAATTGGGATTACAATCCGTAACGCTGGAAATAACACTTATGATAGCGGAATTTATTGCGAAGAAGTTTCTCCGAATATCATCGGATGCACGATTGAAAACAACAATTCTTCCGGAATTTATTGTGATGACGCTTCACCTCTGATCGAGCATTGCAAGATTAGAAACAACAAAACCGGTATTTTGTGTAACTTTGGAGCAGCTCCCATAATCCGCTATAATTATATTGAGAATAACAATCAGGAAAGCATTTACTCAATCGGCCAAGCACATCCGCAAATTCTCAACAATGTGATTTCCGGTAACAAGCGGGGAATCCATTGCCTTGAATACGCTAATTCCACGATTATTAACAACACTATCGCTGATAATCAAGAGTGGGGAATTAAAATCCAGAACCCCACTTCATCCGCAATTTTGAATACGATCGTTTGGAATAATGCCGATTGTGTAGTGATCACAGATAGCGTTTTCATTTCAAATTGTTGTCTTCAAGAATCAAACACTTGGTCCGAGCCCGATTCTCTGGAGAATATTTATTTGAATCCACAATTTATCCCTTCCGGATTTTATGTATTGCAGATGACAAGCCCCTGCATCAACGCAGGCAATAATGATTATTTGAATAATATTTTCGAAGATATTGAAGGACATTCGCGAATTTATGACGGAACAGTAGATATTGGCGCTTATGAATGGCAACCTCTTTATAAAAATTAAAATGAACAAAAAATCCATAATTACAAAACGAATAGTAATTTCACTCCTTATCGGATTCACATTTCTTGCTTTTGCGTGTAGCGAAAAAAATAATTCCCCGGCTGTAATCGTCGGCTCTCAGAGTTATTCTTCCATCAGGGAGGCAGTTGATTCCGCATGTAGCGGGGATACAATTTTTCTAAAGCTAGGAACTTACACCGGAGATGACAATAAAAACATTTCTTGGAATGGAAACGAGAAACATCTTACTTTTATGCGTTTACCTGATGCGGATTATGCCATAATTGATTGTGAAGGCAATGGAAGCGGATTTTTTTTCGCTAATGAAGGTAATAATCGAGATGACGTGATTGATGGGATAACCATAAAAAATAGTGGGGACAATGTCTCGAATTACAATGCCGGGATTTATTGTTTTTACTCGCATGTAACAGTGAGGAATTGCAAAATACTCAATAGCGGATGGGCGGGTATTTACTGTGAGCACGCAAATCCCTTGGTAGAAAATTCGGAATTTCTCAACAACAAAGTTGGGATACTCATCACTCGCTATTCAGTTCCAACCATCCGTTTAAATATCTTTAAGGAATCCGAATATGAATGCATTTCTATTCTGGAGTATGGCAACGCCTACATCATAGATAATTTGCTAATTCGCAATGAGCGAGGAGTAAGCTGTTATGGTGCTTCTGCATATTTGGTGAACAATACGATTACAGAGAATAGCGATTGGGGATTTCGAGTTCAAAACGGTGAACCGGTTACGCTCACGAATAATATTATTTGGAATAATGGAAATGATTTACGGATTTTTAACAATTATTATCAGATTAGCTACAATTGCATTTCCGATACGATTGATGATCCAAACGGTTATCATTATGCAAATTTTAATTTGAATCCTCTGTTTGTGGATACTGAAGATGATAATTTTCAACTGACTGAAGATTCCCCTTGCATAAATAATGGCACTACAGAATTACCATCAGAAATTCAATTGCCGGAATTTGATCTTGCCGGAAATAATCGAATCAGCGGAATCAGTATTGATATTGGTGCTTATGAATATCAGTTTGGAGAAAGGTCGCGAAATAGTGTCTATCCGCAAAGTAGCCTTTTCGAGACGTCACGGACCAACCTGTCCGGGCATTAGTGTAACGAAGCCTGATTCCGTGACGAATTAAGCGGATTTTAAATTGTTTTTTCAATAGCCCAGCCATTCATGGCTGGGAAAAAAACAAACGAAATAATCAAGGGCGTTCACGCCCTTATAAAAACTTTTTGGAGTGCAACATCCGTGATGTTGCAGTGTTGTATAAAATATCAC
>JAYEKN010000267.1:0-3236 GCA_034661015.1 Candidatus Cloacimonadota bacterium | reverse complement strand
AAGAATCTCCCATAAGGTTAAGATTATGTCGCACCTACGGTATGATGAACGAACAGGGATGTTCGATTTACTCTTTTTACCATTTCCCATTTCACAATTCAAAATTCACAATTCAAAATTCACAATTCAAAATTTCCCAAAAACGGATAGGCTATTTTTTTTCGTATATTCATGGTTGTTTTTTCACATTTCACAATTCACAATTTCCTTCTCCGTTTTCCCTTTTTCCCATTTCCCTTTTCACCATTTTTTATTTTTATTCGTGCATTTTTGGCTGATTTTTTTACCATTGCGAAGGTCGTTGAAGCATAACCATTCGCAAGGTAAAATTCAAAATTTTCCAAAACTTTTACGGTTTCCAAATATAATTACCGGATTTGTTTATCAATCCCCAGCCGTCCTCAGTTCTCACGTGGGCAATTCCATTTTGAAATCTAAGTGCTTGTAAAAAGATTGGTTTGATAACAATATCACCTGATGTGGAAATATAACCGTATTTTCCCAAAACCTGCACAACTGCCAAACCTTCGGAAAAGGAATCCGCTCCATAAAATTGGGGTGGAATAACAATATCATTGCTTTTGTTTATGTATCCGCATTGGTGGTTTTCATCCATAAAGGCAGCGAGTCCATCTGAAAAACCAAGCATTTCATTGTAGTATGAAACGAGAACAATTTCTCCCTTTTTATTGATAAAATATGTCCCTTTTGTTTGTTTTGAAACCATTGCCAATCCATCGGAAAAATTTTTTGCTTCATCCCAAACAATCGGAATTACAAGGTTTCCGGTAGTGTCTATAAATCCGCATTTTTCGTTAATTTGTACGGCAGCCAACTCTTCTGAAAAATCCATCACATCATCGAAACCGGCAGCAATGCGCAATTTTCCTTTATGGTCAACGAATCCCCACTTATCATCAATTTGAACTCGTGCCAAATTGCAAGAAAAATTACCCGCATAATCAAATGCAGGTTCGATGATAAATCTACCATCGTGTCCGATAAATCCGAATTTTTCGCCATTAAATACAGAGGCAAGTCCTTCGGAAAATTCCCTCCCCTGCCGGAAAACAGGATTGATCTCGAATATTCCCTTTTCGGAAATATAACCAACCCCGTCTTTAATTCCTACATAAGCCAGATCGTCCGAAAAGTCGTATGCTCTATCAAATTGAGGTGTGATTACCATCTTTCCGCTTTTATCAATAAATCCATATTTCTTTCCGATTCTAATTTTTGCCATTCCGTCATGGAAATGTCCCGCATCTGTTGCCGAGGGAATTGTGAACAGAACGCTGCCTTTTTTATCAATAAATCCGTAAATATCATTTACATAAACTTGGGCAAGTCCTTCGGAAAAATTATCCGCACTATCGAACTTTGGAGTGATGATAAATTTACCGGTTTTGTTGATGAATCCGAATTTTGAATTTTGTTTGACTGCTGCCAAATTCCCATTGAAGTCGCTTGCTTTTTCATATTTCAGTGGGATGATTCTTTCTCCGAATCGGTTGATAAACCCCCATTTTCCGTTTATGGAAATATAAGCTAAACCTTGTGAAAAATTTCCGGCATGATCGAAAACCGGTTCCACAATCACTGCTCCGGATTTATCTATAAAACCATATTGATTCAGGTGTCTTACACGAGCAATTCCCTCTGAAAACGGGAAAACTTCCGTGTAATTCAGAGAGATGATTTCCATTCCTTGGGTATTGATAAAACCGAATTTGCCATCAATTTTTACAGCCGCCATCCCTTCGGAAAAACGTTGAGCATCCTCATATTTCGGTATTATGATAAAAGAACCCGATTGATCTATGTAACCCCATTTGTCATCCACTTTTACAGCTGCAAAATTGTCATAAAAATCCCTTGCATCATCATAAATCGGTTTTAGGCGAATTCTTCCTTTCTGATCAATATAACCGAATTTATCACCGATTTTTATAACTGCCAATTCATTAGAAAATTGTGGGGATGAATAATTGCTATTGACGATGAAAACGATTTTGCCACTTTTATCAATGAATCCGTAACGATTGGAGAGTGTTACTGCGGATAATCCCTCAGAGAATTCACCCACGTGATCGTAATTTGGAGCTATTACAATCTCTCCTGTCTTGTTTACGAACCCGTATTTATTGTTCAGTTCGAAACGATACAGATTCGGAGAATTCCCAGCAAATAAGGTGTGGGAAAAAAGGAATATGAGTCCGACAAAAAAGGATTCAAACAATATTTTTTTCATGAGGAGAAATTATTCATATTCATTTTCCTCAAATTTTATCTTCACATTAGCCTTCCGAAGCAGTGGATAATATTCCTTGATATAGTCATTGATTACAGATTCTACTTCGGATTGTTTTTCCATTATTTTTTTGGAACATTTTTTTAGAGTGAGTGATATTACAATAACTTTCGGAAGGTTTACGGCAAGGTTCCAAAAAAATGCCGGTTTTTCTCCAAAGATATTTTCGATATATTTCGGAGCAGTTTTTGTCAGTTCCTTTTCTGCTTTCAGAACCCGATAAATCCAATAGCACCAATAAAAAAAGGTGGAAAGTCCGGCAAACCAAAGGGTGAGTTTAATACTTTTTTTCATGAGTTTTTCCTTATATATTTTTTGCAACCAACAATCCGATTAAAAAAAGAAAAATTCTTTTTTTCTCGTATTTATTAGTTGCTTTAAGATAGTTTTTCAAAACTATAAAGCCGGCTGATTCTGTCAATAAAACAGTTAATTTTGTTGATCCGTTGTGGATTTCTGGGAGATTCTTCCTCACTTCGTTTGTCAGAATGACACGGCGGGTGTTGGGGGAAAGATTAACCACGAAATACACGAAAAAAGATTAAAGACTAAAGAGCAAAGATCAAAGGAAAAAGTAAAAAGTGATAAAGTGATAAATTGGAACACAAGTCCTCTCGTGTTGTGGGTTTTTTTATGCTCTTCGGGGAGATTCTTTCCGGCTTCTATTCGCTACAATAGATGTCATCCTCGAGGACTTTTTGTTGTTTACAACTCATCCCCTAACCCCTTCTCTTCAAAAAGAAGGGGGACAACACCAGCCTCGCAGAATGCTTTTATGTTTTTTACAACTCATCCCCACAGTGAAATCCCAGTGAAATAAAAAAGATAAAATCATTTCACGGGATAAATAAAAAAGATAAAAGCATTTCACCCCGATGAAATAAAAAAGATTTCATTGGGCAAGCAGGGCAAACAAAAATTAGTC